>JAJQHZ010000020.1 GCA_021199475.1 Lachnospiraceae bacterium | reverse complement strand
TATATTGTGCGGAACCACTCTGAAAGCTAATGACTATAATGTCAGTCAACAGCGAATTTTTCGCTTAAATTCAACGTTTTTTAAGTCTTGCCAAAGTCGCGAGGTCAGAGAGAGTTAATTACTCCGGGAAATTGACAATTATGACAGCAGCGATCATGTTGCGCTCCCGCTTGGCTATCTGACCATTGAGGAAATCAAGGCTCCGGATGGATATGAGGTCGCAGAGACGATCACATTTGAAGTGACGGATACAGCGGAAGTTCAGCACGTAACGATGAATGACTCCCCGAAGGAAGAAACTGTTGACCTGACCGGGAAGAATACGACGAGCAGCAGTTCGGGAACAGTGAAGGCATCCTCAGTGAAGACCGGTGATATGTTCCGTTATCTGCCGGCACTTCTGGCGATGGCTGCAGGAGCGGCACTGCTTGTGGTGCTTGCGCTGAAAAGAAGGAAGAGAGCCTGAGGAAGGTTCATAAAGAGTACATTAGTAAAAAAGATCATACGTGATCAGCACTGCGGGCAGGGGAAAAATTCTCCCTGCCTGCTTGCGTTAATGACGGAAAGGCACATTTTGGATGGGAAAATGTGTCTTCAAAACGGAAGAGGGGATTTGTTTGATTAAAGATAAAAACAGGGTGCAGGAATTCAGCCGCAATATTAGGGACGGCTGCAAACGGATTATTACAGCTGTTCCGTTAGCTGCACTTACGATCCGGACAACAGCCTGTGCAAGCGATGTAGTGTCGCAGATCAACAGTCTGAGTACCTTTGTATTGTCGATTATCCAGGCCGCAGGCGTGATTGTCACGGCATGGGGCGTTTTTGAGTTTGCCAACGGCTACCAGTCCCACGACGGTACACAGCAAACCTCCGCGCTGAAAAGGATCATCGCCGGACTGATCATGGTCGGAGCCGGCACACTGATGTCCATGCTGGGAGTTTCCTGATGATCATTCGATATTCCGGTAAGAAGGGAGGTTGGAGGATATGGGACTGATAAGCAATGCCATTGACTCTGCTTTTGAGAGTTTCGGAAGCTCCATGATGAATGTCGGGGAGTGGATGCTAAGTGCCGGATACAATGTCTGGAAAGGCAGCGGAAGCATCGCTGTCCAGTACGCACAGAAAGATCCGATGAGCGTTTCGAATGCATGGAGTACGGTGACCGGGAGCATCTACAGTATTATGCTTTCAGTTGCTGCGGCTCTGGCTGTTCTGTTTTTTGTACTGGGTTGGTTAAACGAGAGTATTGACATAAGGACGAATTTTACGTTGGAAAGTATGTTCCGGTTTTTTGTCCGATATGTGATAACCGCATCGTTGATTGTCAATTCCCTGACGCTTGCGTCAGGGATTACACGGTGTGCGACTGCTTTAGCGACCTCGATTACAGCGGAAGTAGAGGCGAATGAGGCAGACGGACTTTTTGACGAAATGAAAGAAGAATTGGATGATGACGATGCGGATGGCGGCACATGGTTAGCCTATGGGCTTGTGGCTATGTTCGGCGGAGTGATTGGCGGTCTGGTGATTATTGTGTGCGCAATTCAGTTGATTTTATCGGTCATGTCGCGGCTATTTAAAATGCTGTTATGTATCCCGTTTGCTCCGGTTGCGTTTGCCGGATTTGCCGGTGGACGGGAGTTTTCACAATCTGGCATCGCGTGGCTGAAAACCTACACTGGTTATTGCCTGGAGGCACTGGTGATTATCCTTGCGATTGACATCAGTTATGGGCTGTTCCAGGACACCTCGGCGTTTGGAAGTGTTGACGGCGTAGTGGGCGTTGTGCTTGGAATCTGCGAATACTGTCTGCCAATGATAACCGCCTGCGCTTGCGTGAAAGGAGCGGATACAGTAGTGCGGCGATGCCTGGGGCTGGGGTGACCGCATAAAACAATTTCAGATAAATAACAGTTGCAGCCTGATATGAAAAATGATATTATTTTTGATGCGTGGTGAAAGCTGCGTGGAAAGTACCCATGACAGGGTGTGGTAGCCTCCCGAGCCAATGATTACATAGGAAGGGAGGTGGCGTGAATGACAGCTTATGAGATCGTAATGGTCGTACTTGGGATACTGGGTTTATTGGTATCCTTTGGAGGCTTGTTAATAGCGTTGCTTGTCTTTCTCGATAAGAGGAGCAAGAGAAAAAATAATGCCCATCCCGTCTGCCAACGGAATGGGCGCCTCTCCATGAGAGGTTCATAAAACCAATTTCGGGGGCATCCACCTTGGAGTGGGTGCTTTTCCTTACACATAATATATCATTTGACAGCGGATAATTCAATAGAAATTTTTGATTTGAGCAAAAATCAGGCAGAGAAAGCGGTGAGAATCGTGATCCCTGCTTTTTTTATGCCGTGCAGCGAAGGGAGAGGAAGAATATGCAGATACCAGTAAACAAGGACATAGACGATTACAAAGACGATTTTTTCAAAGGTATGACATTGAGGCAGACGACGATGTGCGTGCTGACACTGGCGGTCGGTATCGGATGTTATTTCCTGTGTAACAGTGTGCTGGGATTACCGCAGACAGTTTCGCTGTATCTGGTGTTCCCGGCTGCATAGCCTTTTGCGGCTGCCGGATTCCTGAAAATTGACGGAATGCCGCCGCTCGAGTACCTGAAAAGGCGGCGTGAAGTAACGCAGACACCTTTATATCGTTACCGCCCTATGGTTTTTGAACGTGTAGAATCAGGGAAGGGCGATTGGATGGAGAACTATATGACAGACGGAGAAAGTCCGGGGCAGGAACAGCAGGATATAGATATAAAGGAAGCAACTGAGGAAGAACAGGGGAGTTTTTATAGAGAGCAGGCGCACCGTATAAAGCGCAAAGACAGAAAGAAACTGCTTGCACCTTATGAGGATGAAGGCTCTGGTCTGTTGCGGGAGCCGGACTCAGATAGTGAGGGGAGCAAAACGGAACTACAGACAGCAAATGATGAAACCGGGGTGATGGGGAAAATATGAAAATGGCAGATTGCAAGGTAAAGACGGAGAAGCTTTTTAAAACACCAAAATATGTGCAGGAGCTTATCCCTGTTTACCGGATCAGTGAGGATGGCATTTTTGAACTGGAAAAGAAGCCGGATGGGGTGAAGAAGCTGTATGACCGGGCATATCTGTTTGAAGATGCCAACTTTGCGACCATGGATGATTACGAGAAGGAGGATTTTCTGAAGCTCTACTGTGGGATGCTGAACAGCCTGAATGTCTCGTTTAAGATCAGTATCATGAACAACAACCGCGATATGGGACAGGTCCGGCGGGAGGTTTTCCTCCGCTGCAAGGACAAACAGTTCAAAGAACTGGTAGATTCTTTGAACAACCATATCGAGGATTCATTGGTGAAAGGCCGTGCCGGGATTGACCAGGCGCGGATTTTTATTATCAGCTGCAGGCGGGAGAATGTGGGGCAGGCAAGGGATTATTTCCACTCCATGGAAGCGAACCTGATGCTTTGCTTTGGACGGATGAAGTCAGCTCTGATCCCATTGAACGCTGAGGAACGGCTCCGTTATCTCTATGCTTTTTATAACCTGGGGAATGAAGCGGAATACCACTTTGATTTTAAGCGGGCTCTGAAAAGAAACCGGGATTGGAAAAGCTACATTTCCCCGATGTCTATCCGCCAGTGCCAGGATGAATATGGAAAATTTGATGGGATGTCGCTGCAGATTGACGGGCGGTATGTTCGGGCATTGTATCTGCCGAAGTGGCCAAATACGGTGGATACCTCAGTGGTGCAAAAGCTGATGGGTGGCTCACAGCATGTGATTCTGACGATTGACGCTGCGGCAATCCCGCAGGAGATTACGAGGAAAACATTAGACGATTTGTACCTGCAGAACAGCCGGGCGATTGAGAAGCAGCAGGAGGCGAGGAATAATGCGCGGGCGTGGTCATCAGATATCACCTATGAACGGCGCAGAGAGAAAGAGGAACTGGAATCCTATATGGACATCCTGAATGAAAATGATGAGAAGATGTTTTACGTAGGAGCATATGCGATCTTGACTGCTGACAGTCTCACTGGCCTGGAAAATGATGTGGTGGCGTTCTGCCAGACTGCGGAGAGTGAAGGATTTGTTTTCCAGCCGGCAAGGTGGAATCAGATTGATGCAGTAAACACAGCATTGCCAACCGGGGCAAGATTCTGCACGGACAGTATGAGGCCGCTGTTTACGCAGCCGCTTGCTGCGGTGACGCCGTTTGTTGTGCATGAGCTGTATCATCCGGGCGGGCAGTTCTATGGCGTAAACCAGATATCGAAAAACGTACTGATCGGGGATCGAAAACGGCTGAAAAATGGAAACGGGTTTATCCTGGGGACAACCGGTTCTGGTAAAAGTTTGTTTGCAAAAATTGAGATCACTGAAGTGTTTCTGCGCCTGGAGGATGACATTATCATTATAGACCCACAAAATGAGTACAAGGGAATTACGGAATATCTCGGCGGCCAGTATGTGGAGTTTGGCTCCGGAGCCGGGAATTATATCAATCCTCTGGATACGGACACTCTGGAGTTTATGGAGACAGACAAGTTCTTGGTAGACAAAACCCAGCTGATGTGCAGTCTGTTCACGCAGATCAAAGGAGAGATTACCGGGCAGGAGCGTTCCCTGATCGGGCGGTGTGTAAAACGGGTTTATGAGCCGATTTTGAAAAAACGAGGAAGGCGAGCCGCAGCACCGACTTTACTTGATTTCTATAACGAATTGGGGGAACAGGATGAATTAGTAGCGCATGAACTGAGACTTGATCTGGAAATTTTTGTCAACGGCGCACTGGATATGTTCTCAAAGCCGACGAATGTGAATGTCAGGAACCGTCTGACGGTTTATGGAATTGCGGACCTGGGAGAGGAACAGAGCGGCATTGGGATGCTGATCATGCTGGAAGGTATCCGCGCCCGGATTGCCCGTAACGCCGTAAAAGGAAGGGCAACCTGGCTTTATGTAGACGAATTCCATAACATGACGGCGCACCAGTACACCGCGAACTTTTTTGAAAAGATCTGGAAAGAAGTCCGAAAATTGGGCGGCATCTGTACGGCAATCACGCAGAATATCGCGGACTGTCTGGCATTAAAGACGATTGAGACGATGCTTTGCAATTCCGAGTACATCGCCTTTTTTAACCAGTCGGAGATTGAGATGGAAATTCTGCGCAATACACTGCGGATATCCGATAATCTTCTGGAGTACGTGCAGAACACGCCGCCCGGCTGCGGCCTGCTGAAATTTGGTGGAGGTACCTTTATTCCAGGAGATATGAGGATCAAGCCCCAAAATATACTCTATAGCATTGCAAACACAAATTTCCACGAAATCCAGCGAGAGAAGCGTGGAAAGCAAAAGGAATTAAATAAAACAGTTGAAAGCCTGCCGGAAAACGTAAGGGAAAGTATCCGGGACGCCCCGACAGAAAAGGAGGCGGTTTATCTGGGAGAATGAGTTACCTGCGGTGATGCTTTGCGGAAGGTGGTGAGAGATGGATATCAGGCAAAAGGAAGAAACGAGAGACATTGATACCAGGGATGTCAGTCTGCGTGCTGCAGGTGAGAATGCAGCAAGGGTTCAACGAGGAGCATCTGCGTCGATGCGGATTGGTAATTCCGGAGCAAAGACAGCCAGGAAAGCGGTCGGATATGTAAGAAACAGTGCCAGAAATATGTCCCTATCGCAGGAAAGCCGGGCGGCATTATCTTACCTTTCGCGGGAGCAAAGAAAGCAGTGGAACAGCTACAGCAGCCGGGAACAGGCGCAGATACTGGATGCGGTAGAGAAAAAAGTCGAGCGCCGGATGCGGTATCAGACGAATGGGACAGCAGCAAGGCCAGTATCTCAGGAACGCATGGATGTGAGCAGCGCGTACCGAATGCCAGAGGCAGAACATGGGAGATGGGGGAATCCGGAAGGAAACCAACAGGGAAAGCTGACATATGACAGCCGGATGGACAGAGCGGATTTGAAAGACCGGAACAGACGGTTGAATGATGTTCCTTCGGAGGTGCAAGATAGCAGGAGGGACAGTGCCGGACTGCCAGGGCAAGCAGAGAGGCGGGGGAATGTAGGTCAGACAAATCAGAAGGTTAAACAAAACTTGTTATTTCAGGAAGTAAGAGGGACTTCTCAGGAAAGATTTTCATTATCAGAGCAAAGCGCACAAGGTACCGCTGGGCTTTCAATCCAGGCAAAACAAAAGAAACAGAGGCTTTCTGTTGGAATGAAGCAGGGCGAAATCCGGGTTTTGACTGAAGCAGGGCGAATCCGAAAGGCCGAAGATAATCGGAGATATGTTTATGTAAATCCGCGCATTTCCAAAGAGACCCTCGAAACAGTACGCAGGAATCGGACGCAGATGGCCTTTCGGGAAGAAAAGAGAGCGGAACCTGTTATCGTAAAAGCATATCAGAAGACACCATCGGTTTCAGGAAAGGTTTCAGAAAAACCGGATGCGCAGGGAATCCGATTAAAAAAGATGTTCCTTGCCAGGCAGGATGATATAGCTTCAGGCAACAGTGGACTGGTTCTCAGGAAAGAGTTGGACAGGCTTGCAGGTGGTACACAGGGACACCGCTATGCCGTCTCCGGCAGTGTCCGTAAAAAAGGAATAGAAAAAGAATACCATGAAGTTTTTTACACGCCAAACTCGGAGAAGGCAAATCGAAGGATAAAGACCCTGGAACGAAAAGCCGGGAAGGAGGCCAGAAAAGAATCCGTTGCGAAGAAAAAGATGTTTGTGTGGGAGTTTGGCAGCCTGCTTGATAAGGATGCCCGGAAACGGGAATCGGTTAAGAAAATGCAGCGCACAGAGATGATTGAGCAGGCAGAGCTGGAGAGGGAGACCGCAGCAAATGCTGTCCGGGTGGTGACGCTCCCAATCCGGGTGAAAGCAGCACAGATAAAAATACAGATTCAGAAGAAGCTGACAGAGATGGTTTCCGGAATCGGGAAATATGCCGCTATGTTTGGGGGAGTGCTTTTGCTGCTCCTTTTTTTAGTCTCGTTTTTTGCCGCTCTGTTCGGGAGCCTTGCCGGGGAGGAGGAAAACAGCACCATGTATTCCGCGTCCGGCAGCGAGATCGTTGAGTATGCGCAGTCATGGATCGGAATTACCCAGTATGCTTATGGAGCCGGGCGGGATTCCGCTACCGACTGGCAGGACTACTCGGACTGCAGTTCGTTTGTTCATGGGGTATTCAGCCATTTTGGAATCGAGGTCGGATGGACAACGACAGCGATGGAAGACATTGGAACCGAAGTCGAAGGAGGATTGAGCGATGCCCTTCCGGGTGATATTGTCCTCTTTTATGACGGATGGGTGCAGTCTGGGAACAGCGGCCATGTCGGTATCTATGCCGGGGATGGGATGATGGTACAAAATTCGGTGAGCAGGGGAGTGTGCATGTCCAGCGTAGAATCGGATGGCAGGCAGTATGTGGTGCGCCGGGTGATAACCGGGACATTCTCTGGAAACAGTACCGACAATACCGATTATACAGAAGAACAGATGGAGATCATCTGGGCAATTGTCTGTCAGGAGGATGGAGGCAGTTATGCAGGGGCGCTTGCGGTGATCAGCACGGCGATGAACCGGGTGGACAGCGCACAATGGTCGTATCTGGGGAGCAATGCCTATGAGCAGCTGACCGCATCCGGGCAGTTCTGCTACAGCATTGATTCATACTGGCAGCGGTATCTGGGAGGGAATGTGCCTGATTATGTCAAACAGGCCGTCAGCGACTGCCTGGAAAATGGAATCCGGAACCATTCCCACACGAGCTTCCGCAGTTATTATACGGAAGGCTCCGAGCAGATCGGCGGCGGAAACTATTACTTTGGCTAACAGTCCAGAACAGCAGCAAAATGCGGAGGCAGCCTGTGCAGATTTATCTGCTAAGGGCTGTATCTGCATTTTGGGATGGGCGGGACGGCGCTGGACGTCCAGTGGACGTCCGTTTAGCGCGGACCGAAGCGGAGCGTAGACCCATCAAGCCGCAGACATATGACGCGCAAGCGGCATATAGCTTGCAACGCAGGCGGTCTGTGGCCTGGTGTTCTGGATGTGTCCAGAACACCAGCAAGACATAGCCTGCTTTCTGGACTGATGAAAATATGATGGGGAGATTTACCATGGATAAAAAGAAAATAAGGCTGTACATTATCCTGCTTGTGCTGCTGATTGGCGCATCAATTTTACTGCCGTATGCGGTAAATACTGTTTCGGATGCGATTGTGGGGAGGATTATCAATCACTCCGAAACAGGGGCGGATTTTGATACAGAAGAAGAACTACAGACGGAAACAGAAGATATTTCTGATAGTGGTGCAGAGACGAAAACAGAAACAGAGTTGGGCACAGGGGACACAGTTGTGCTGGGAGTGGAACCGGATTTGGAAACCGATGGAGCGGGTTCAGGTGAAACCATTCCTGATTCGGGAGATACGGAACTATCTGATGAAATTTTAAATGCATCGGAATCTGCTTCAGCAGATGATAGTTCATCGGAAACGCCAGCAACTGATTCTGACTCAGGAAGTCAGGAAACAGCCCAGGCGTCAAGTGAGGGAAAAACAGAAGAAGCTGATGCAGCCCAATCAGAAAGATTGGATGAAATGGAAACCTATGTATCATCTTTCCAACCGGAAATTTCTGTATTAGATGGGGCAGAGGACAGCTACTCTGATTTTCTGGATGGAAGGGAGACGCAGTTTCTGGAAGCAGTCGGGGAATATGTTTATTCAATCTATGATGATCTGGTGAGCATCGCAGAAATAGAAATTGTGGAGACTGTTCGGAACAATGATGACGAATGCTCCTGTCAGATTGAACTGTTTACGGATGATGGTAATTCGGAACTGTTTATCTGCAGCTATAGCAAGAAATGGGACTATTACGGGGTATATTCCCTGTACAGCGTTGACTGAGGAGGAAAAATATGTATAAGAAAAAAAGCAACAAACCACTTTATATCGCGGTCGCTACGGCAGTTATTTTAATCGTGGTGCTTGCGATCGTGCAATCGACCTTGTCTAAACAGGCCGGACAAAAAACAACAATGGAGACCGAAACGGAAAGCGAGCTGCCGGTTGAAACAGAGACGGAAACACCGACACACAATATCCTTTTGTATAAGAGCAGTTCCGGGACAATCGAATTTGACGCGTCATGGCTGCTTTCCGACAGTGACACGGAGTCCGTTCTGGAAGTAGAAGAAAATACGCTGGTGACGATGCTGATTACGTCGGCGGAAGGAAAAGCACTGGAGAGTGTGGATGTCCTGGATTATGATATGCAGACGGTCAGCAGCGTTGTACGCTCCGTCTCAGGGACAGAGGATGCGACCGGGGAGATGCGGCTGAGCTTTGTCATGCCGGACCGGGATGTTTTCATCAGCTTCAATTTTACAGATGCTTCTGTGGAATCAGAGGCACAGACAGAAACGGAAGCAGAGAGCGAAACGGAAGCGATCTCTCCCTATGGACTTACTCTGCATGGCCTCACGGATGAAGTGCAGAGCAGCTATAACGGAATGTTCGATGAACAGAAATTCCTTCAGGCGCTTGGTGACGCTCTTCAGATCGACTCGGAAGAGAGTGAGTACCGGAATGTGACGGATGTCTATTTTGGTGAGACCGTTGAGACGGAGGATTCTGACACGCCGAAAGTCTGCTATGAAATATATTTTAATGGGTATGAGACCTGGTCGCTGCTTTCCACTTACTACGTAACAGAAGATTCCTATGTTTTCACAGAGAAGACGAGTGAAACAGAAGCAGAGACGGAAGCCGGAGACGACAATATTACTATTACAGATTCAAACGCGACAGATACTACGGCCTCAACCGGAACTTCTGGAAGTACGAGCGCGAGCGAAAGTTCAAGCGGGTCGAGCAGCACCAGCAGCGTCAGCACAGGAGAAACGACAACAACAACGACAAGCATGGATATCCTTTCCGTCTCGACGGTATTCCTGAGTTTTGTCGGTGACGAGAATGCTTTTTATCAGGCCGCATTTGATTATGTCCTGAGTAAAGGTTATACCGGCAGCATCACAGGAACGATGTCATCTTATGAGATTGACCCGGAGAATCAGACAGCCACAATCCGGATCATGCTCAGCACTGGCGGGACAATCACAGGGACTTATAACAAGTCCGCGAATACGTACAGCTTTTCCGGGCTGTGATGGGAGGCTTATATGAGTAAGAGAAAAAAGGCGGGCGGCAGGAAACGGCTGCCCGAAAAGAATCAGGGTGTTCCTGCAGAAAACTCAAAGAACGAATCTGCATGGGCAGATCATGAGGACAACATCAATGATTTTCTGGAATATAACAACCGGAGCAGTAATAATGCGGAAAAAGAAAATCAGGAGAAAACAGAACCGAACAAGGAATTGCTTGAAAATGAATTTGAAGGAACTATACCCTGTGCAGATGAAACCATGGGCCGAGAGACTTGCGAGGAAGACCTTTTGGAAGATGAAGGAATGCGGGAATCGGATGAAATCATTCAGAGCGGGAATGCGGCTGACGAAGAGCAGCCTGCTGAATCGGAGACAGAGACCGCTGCCGTTGTGGAAACCAGGAGCGAAGAAAATGGTCATGAGCAGAACGATAATCATTTTTTATATCAGTGGAGACAGTGGCTGATAGGGGTGATTCTGATTTTCCTTGCAGCATTGTATCTGCTCAACAATAGTTCCAGGAATACAGAGACGAATTTGCCCCAGGAGACGGAAGCGGCAATCATTGAATCAGAATCTGAAACAGCTGCGGCAGCACAAACCGTCCGGGTGACTGGAATGAGTATTGCAGATGATGAGACGGATATTTCTGCAGGAGAAGAGAATGGCACAACAACTGAGGAAAATCAGAGTGAAGAAGAAAACCAAAATGGCATATCTTCTGACGAGGACTGGCAGCAGACTATTTTCGGAGATTCAGAAAATTCGGTTCTGCCGTCCATAAAGGTATCCGGCCTGACAGAGGAACAAAAGAAAAAATCCGGCTACCGGGAATCGGATTTCCTTATGGCTCTGTCCGCGTTTTTATCGAATAACGATCTGACCGGAGTGACGGAGGTAACATTTGAAAATGAGATTCCGTGTTCTTCGGATGGAGCTTATGCATTCTGCGCAAGCATGGATAATTCAGAAAATCAGATTATCATTATCATGTACCCGGATTATCCTGGCCAGTATATTTTGTTGCTTGAGGAGACACAGGAGACTGCGGAAGAATCTGATATTGTGGAAGAAGCGGAAAGGCAGAATGAAAGCGAAGCGGATGAACAGAAGCAGGATGCGATTGAAATTCAGAGCGGACAAGGTTCCTCAGAAACAGAGCGGAGTTATGATGCTACGACACTTTCCGTGACGGGAATTCCGACGACGCTGCTGAACTATCTTGCAAATCGCTATGAACTGCAGTACACGCTCTATGATTATTTGTATCGGAACGGCTACAGTGATGTCACTGCTGCTGCAGTTAACTCGTATGAGATTGATGCAGATACGCGGACAGCGACGATCACTTTCACTCTCTCTGATGGAAGCAGCCTGATTGGAATTTACAACCGGGACGAAAATTCCTATTCGTACCAGTAGAAAATGGGAATCTTCTGATTGCAGTCCGATGAAAATCTGCTATAATGAAGGTGTTACAGGAAATCAGGAGAAAATGCTTTATGAGAAGAGACAACACGAAGGCAGATGTAAGGCTGAAGGACTTCTGGCGCGATAATGACCGTTTTGCAGACCTTTTTAATGCAGTCCTGTTTGAAGGGCAGGAGGTTCTGAAACCGGATGCATTGGAAGAGGCTGACACGGACATGTCCGGAGTCATTCAGCTAAAACAGTATGAGGAATCCCTTGTGCGTGCAAGGGATGTGGTTAAGAAGACAGCATATGGTGCGGATTTTGTGATCTGGGGGATTGAGAACCAGCAGCGTATTCATTATGCATCCCCACTTCGGACTCTCCTGTATGATGGCATGGGATATCTGAAAGAATACAATGAGATTACCAGACATCGCAAGGAAGATCCGGAACCGAAAACAAAAGATGAGTTTCTTTCGAAAATGCGTAAGGAAGACAGGCTTCACCCGATTTTTTCAATTACTGTATACTACGGAGAAAAGGAATGGGACGGACCGCTTTGTCTCAGAGATATGATTGTCGATATGCCGGAACCAATGGCGAGACTCTTTTCGGATTATAAGATGAATCTTGTTCAGGTTCGCGACAGCGGCAAATATACTTTCAATAATGAAGATGTAAAAACTGTATTCGATGTTTCCAGAGAATTTTTTGAAGGGAATATTGAAGAAGTAAAGAAGAAGTATAAGGATAAAGAACTCCAGCCTGAATTGGTTGCGGTTATTGGGAAAATCACAGAATCAACGTTTCTTATGCAGAAGGGTAAGCGCGGAAGGAGGCCGATAAATTTGTGTACAGCTCTGGAATCTTGGGAATTAAAGGAATTTAAAAAAGGCGAGAAGCAGGGGATTGAAAAAGGCGAAAAGCAGGGGATTGACTTGGGAATCATGCAACGTGATCGCGAGCTGATTCATAAGTGGACAGCCCTTGGCTATAAAACGCCTGAGATCGCTGACCTCTTGGGCTTCACGGAAGAAGAGGTACGCAGAGTGCAGGCTGAGAAATAGCCTGGCAACTATTTGATGAAATCAATCAATAGCTTCACAAAAACCGTCTTGTTTACACAGGGCGGTTTTTGTTTGCCCATTGATCGAAAGAGATCGAATTCGAAATCAGGAAAGGATTACGCTGATGGAGCAAATTATTGAAGCCGGGGGAAAAGGTGTTCAGGTAAAGAGTGGCGATGCAGCGGAAACAGTTCGCTGCCTGCGGGCAGTGGTGCTGTTGGAAAAACTGCTCGGAGAAAAAATTCCCGGCAGCCGGTTTGAAGCGGGGAGGATCGCGGGTGGTAAGAAAAAGCAGAAGCAGATTGAAAAGAGGATAGCAGAGCTTCACAGCTGGGTGCGGTTTTTGCAGATTACAGAAGAAGAACTGCTTATCCTCACTCCGTCATTGAAAGCACTGGAAGAGAAAGTCAAGCCTCTTACGCCGGATGAAATTATTTCGGTTTGCCAAGGAACATCGTTGTGTAAATAATGTCGTTATGATAGGATTGCAGAAAATGAATTCGACGAAAGGGGAAGATAGTTGTGAGCAATTCTGATATTTACCAGCTTGTACCAGACGATGCCATAAGAGCAGAATATGGGAAATTTGATTTTACGCGTCTGCCAGAAATGAAGAAGGAATTGGAAGAATTTCTGGCGGCGCGGAAGAAATACATGGCGGATCATAATAATGATAACTTGTACGAGATGCAGAGAACTTTTCTGTATCTCGATGGAGATACAAAGCTTGCGTCGCATATGGAAATCATGACTGAAGCTGATTTTTTTCGATTACGGGAACTGCTTCGTCAGGGAGTAAGATGAAGGAAACAGAGTAAAACGTGGCCATACAGAATGATTTTTTACAGAGTCGAGAAATCGGCTCTCTTTTTGACCCTGTAACATGTTTTTTCATCGTAATATTCGCATACATCTGCTATGTAATAATTTCGGACTTTGCCGCCATTTTAAGGCGGCGTGAAACAACGGTTTTGGGGGTATCAGGGGGCGCAAGCCCCTTGACAAGAGGCCGTTGTGAAACAAAAGGCGTATCTTGCCATTACTTGTGAATAACATCGGGAAAAAGTGTGAAACGAGAACGATGTTTTTGGTGAGCTGGAGTTGAAATTGTTACAAAACGCCTGCTGAAATGGCTGTACACAGAAGTTGTTACGAAAATGTTATAGCTAAATTCTGACCGCTGGGAGAGGCATTTATTACACTGGATTTAATAATTACGATAGGGCAAAAAACTGAGGAGGGGAGGTGTATCTGATGGCAAACAGGACGGTCTGGAAAGCGTTCCGCTGCACAGAGGAAGAGGCTGCGAAGATTGCGGAACAGGCTGAACGCAACGGTATATCCGAATCGGATTACATGAGGAGAAAAATTTTTCAGCTTCCGCCGGAGACGGACCAGCTGCTGAGGGAATTGAAAAATTCTATTTTGAAGATCGGGACAAATATCAATCAGGTGGTGCGCGCGTGTAACTCCAGACGTTTTATTACGAACATGGATTATCGAGACCTGACGGAATATCTCGAAAAAATTGACAGAAAGTATTACGAGACGGTACAGCTGCTGCAGGTCCAAAATGAAAATTATTTTTATGCTTCTGAGCACGATGATGAAAAAGAAAATGAAAAAAATTGTAAGGCCGATGCAGCAGATATTGGTAAACCAAAAGCCAAAAAAATGAGAAGAGGTGGATAGAGATATGGCGGTGACCCGGCTGCTGAGAATCAAAGAAACAAAGGGGAGCAATAAAGCTTCGCATTTGAGAAAAAATTTATTTTATATCTGCCGGGATGAAAAGTGTGGGAATGGCTTGTGGATCGGCGGGAACGCCGGCCGGACTCCGGAGATGATTTACCGGACGATGATAGAAAATAAAAAATTCTGGGGTAAGGAGGACGGAAGCCAGGCCTTCCACTATATGCTTTCCTTCCCGCCGGATTGCAGCATCGATGAGGCGACTGCATTTCAGGTTGCAGAAGAATTCTGCCGGGAGCTGCTCGGAGACAATTATTATTATGCGTTTGCTGTTCACAATGACAAAGCGCACCTGCACGTACACATTACGTTCGACTCGGTGTCAAAAACGGACGGGTTGAAATTCCACTCACCAAAAGGTGACTGGGAAAAACGCATCCAGCCTATAACCGACCGCATCTGCGAAAAATACCATCTGCCGACTTTGGAATATGATGAAGATCGGCGAGGAAGGAACTACGGTGAATGGAAACGGCCAAAGCAGATGGAAAAGGGCGAGTATTACAGCTGGACAGATATTATTCGGGATGATATTGACGAAGCAATTGAGCATTCGGAAAGCTACGAAGCTTTTCTCGACTATCTGCGCAGTGACGGATATACAGTGACGAGAAACGGAAAGTTCCTTTCACTGCTTCCGGAAGGAGCCGGGCGGGCGTTTCGTACCGGTCGGCTCGGAGACGGCTACGCGAAAGAAGAAATCATCCAGCGGATTGCGGACAAGGGAAGCAAACCGGAAATTGAAATCCGTTACAAGACATACGGTGATCGTCAGGAAATGCGCGAAGTGATTTATGCAAAAATCATCCGCTGCCCTGACTGGAAGATGACACCGTTCCAGAGGAATTTCTGGAAAAGATGGAACAATACCTATTTTATCCGGAAACCGGATCGGATGACAAAAGAGCAGAGGGTTCGGAACAAGCAGGATATCCTGGAGATTCGCAAATTATCCGATGCCATCCGGTATATGGTAGATTATGATATCGGTGATGAATCCGATCTGGAGAAAAGGAAGGATGAACTGACAAAAGAACGGGAGGCCATGGAACATGAACTTTCGGCAACCCGGACAAAGTATTATAAGAAGCAGCCGTTTTACTACGTATCCAGGTATGAGAAACTGAAAGAGCAATACCAGTCTGATCCTCAGCCTGAGACGAAGCAGGAAATGGAAGAATTGATGAAACTGATTGAAGCCGTCTGCCCATACGGGGAGGCGGTTTTTCAACGGAATGAAGTAAAAGAAAAAATGGATAAGTGCCGCGGTGCCTTGAAAGATAACAAAAAAGAGCTGAGGATTGTCGAAGATACGTTCAAACTTTTTTGTCAGATGGAGCCGTCGGCAAGAAAAAGAGATATTTCGAGAGAGGATCATAGTGACAAAACCAAAGAAAAAAGAGAGGACGCAAAATATGGGACAGAGACAGGCAAGAGCCAAAAAATCCGAAGCGGCGCGGCGGGCCGAAAAACGACAGGCACGGGCATCGGGAAAGACACAGAGTAGGCGTGGAAATCAAATGGGCAGTCAGGCACAGAATACGAAAGCGTCAAAGGACAGTGGGCGAGAATGGTCAGAGGCGGAGAGAAATATGACAAGTGAACAAAGCGCGTATCCAATACAGATGTCAGCAACAGAGAGGAGTGCCCAGAAAACCCATGATGAAGAACAACTGTCGCAATCCGATGTAAATCAGAATTCACATGCAGAGTCTGCAAATGTCATGGAAGATGCAGATCAGCAGGATCATATGTCGGAGATGATTGCCCCCAGAGCCACGGTTGAAATGAATGAAAAAACTGTTAGTTTTCAGATTGATCTGGAAGGTCGGGAGAATACGGATGAAAAAACAGAGCGGATGGTAAAGGGTTATCTGAGCTATGCGCCTTACCTGGAGGCGGATGATTCCTACAGGCACCACGTCGAACAGCTTTATCTGATGTGCAGGGAAGGGTTCAACAAAGAATTTATCGAAGATGCTTTCTGCTATGGGAAAGAGGTTGAACTTGTCAGCCTCGATCTGTTGCGCAGCATTGCGCTGATCGGCGGCGAAGAATTTGCCATGGGATTTTATGATGGGGAATATTCCTTGAGTGAGGTGCGAGATGAGTACGCGGATTTTGCAGCAATGGAAAAGTTCAGCCAGTTCGATGAAATTGAAAAACTGCGGCATGAAGCGGAGCGGGCGCGGGAACGTTTTGATTTGCAGATGGAGTTTTTAAAGAAAGAGCAGGAGAACAGCAAAGCTTACGCGGATGACCGGATCAGGAGCGAACGTGAGACTGCGGAGGAACGGCTGAAACAGCAGCAGGAATATTCAGAGGAAAAAATCCGTTCGCTGAAAACTACGTTTGAAACGGAAAAATCACTTCTGCAGTCAGAAGCAGACAGGAAACGGGATGCACTGGAGACGGAACTTGGAACCTGTACGGTGAAGCTGGATTCGGTTCAGAAAGAGTTGGATGCGCTAAGGACACAGCTGGAAACGGCACAGGAGGAGAAGCATAAACTGGTGGAGAAACGAGATGGTCTGATGCATGAAAATGAAAGACTGAAAACTCAGCTGGCAGAAGGAGCAGTGCAGCCGGGAAAAGCTGCAGCGGGAGCAAATCATCCGTCCGAAGCAGGCACGGCAATGTCAGGGAATCCGGCTAACGCGAAAGATTCAATTGATACGGAAAAAGAAGGTTATGTGAAGAATCCGGCAGATGATAATAGAGCGTCAAACGTACAGAGCCAGGGTCTTGAGGGGAGCGCGGGAACAACAGAAAATTTAGCGAAAACAGAAATACGAGAGAAACAGAGCAAAGGATTCCTGCCCTTCAGTCAAAAACATAAGAGAAAAGAGACCAGGAAGAGGGATGATTTTATTATCGACTTGATTAAAAATCCGGGTTATACGGATGAACAGTTCGAGATTATTTATGCTGCGGTGAAAGCGGGAATGCCGCTGAAAGAACTTGAGCAGATCCGCAATCCGGAACTTCCCGCTCGAAATATGCAGATGTTAGCGAATTATTTTATGAGGAAGGATGCCGGGATTCCGGCAGGAAAGGAGGCGAATGAAAATGGGAGCACCGATGAAAATCATCCGGCAGGCGGATCTGGAGAAAGAGCTTGAACATCTGAAAGAGTCTTTGTATGCGCTGATGCGCAGTTATGAGTCAGTGAACCAGGCATTTCATCAGTATCTGAAAAGCGACAAGGCGATAGAAGACCGTTATGGAGATTTTCTGCTGGCGAGAAATTATAAGGAGATGCAGACGCTGACAGAAATGGGAGAAAAGAATCAGGCTGAAAGACACGAAATCAGCAGCGATCTGTCACAGGAAGAGGCGGCACGTAAGGTGCTTGATTTTTACCTTCACCTTCCGGATGGATTTTCCCATCCGTTTGAGAAATATCGTGGAGCAGGGAACTTTTTAAGCCTTGCGAAAAACGATATCTATTCCACTTTTGAAGACCGGGAAGCATCCCGCAGTCTGCTGAAAGATATGGCGATGGTGGTGGAGGCCCTTCCAGAATACTATGATAGCGGAAGACGCAGTGCGAAGGAAACTCTTTTTAACGAGGTATGGGACTATATCCGATGCAGGTTTGAGAAGGAGAAGCAGGAAGTGATTTCAGAGGATGCAAAGCAGATTCCGGAGGAAATGGCACAGATGCCGATGGAAACAGTACAGACTTCAAAAGAAACGGAAAACAGTTCCAAATATTCCGGGCAGGACGTAGAACAGTCAGGCCAGCTTACAAAAATGGCAGAGAGCGAGAGAAGTTCTGAGGAAGTAAGAGAGATCCCCAAAACAGTAGATGCCTCCCAGGAAGAGACAAAGCAGATCTCAAAGGCCCCGGAAGAGCTCCCTGAGGAAACAGAACAGGCTCCAGAGGAAGCGCAGGTCTTTTTAAGTGAGACGGAGCAGCCTCCGGAAGAACAGGAAAAGCAGCTACAGCATCAACAGGAGGAACTACAGCCTCAGAAAACCGAAGAGAAAGAAGAAATCCGAAAAAAGAAAGCAGGACGAACCCCATAAGGAAGGTGGATGACGCATGGCAAAAATTAATGAGGTAATAAAACTGGCAGAGGATCATGCTGCTGAGATAACGGCGTCGCCGGAGAAGTGGATGGATTACCTGGATACCTCTTCACGCTTGTACCGTTATTCATTCGAGGACACCCTGCTGATCCACGCGCAGCGTCCGGACGCGACTGCCTGCGCGGAATTTGATGTCTGGAGCAAGAAAATGAACTGCTGGATTAAGCGGGGTTCAAAGGGGATTGCATTGATTGATAAACAGACCGGCGCCCGCCCCAGACTGCGCTACGTTTTTGATGTGTCGGATACAGTTCCGTCAAGGAATGGCAGGCAGCCTGTCCTGTGGAATCTGCTTCCGGAACATCGAGACGCAGTCAGGGATCATCTGCTGGAAGCATATGATATTGATGACAATTATTCTGAGGACCTGCGTTCAGCGCTGATGGGAGTGGCTATCGTCCAGACGAAAAATTATCTGGATGATGCGGTGGAGGGCCTGTTTACGGAATCCGGAAGTTCTTCACTTGGTGCAGATACGGAAACGATCCGGAAAGAATTCCGTTATCTGATGGCGATGAGTATTTTATATACGCTTTTCAGACGGTGCGGGCTTGAAACAGCAGATTATGTGGGAGCAATTGACTACAGGGATATTGTAAAATACCGGGATATCGGAGTCCTGGCGCATCTGGGCGATGCGGTATGGCAGGCCAGTGAGCCGGTGCTGATCGATATCGGACGAACGGTGCGGAAAATAATTTTGGAAGAGAGCCGCGACAAAGTTGCAAATCAGAATCGGGAAGGCTACAATACTTCCAACAGGACAAATCAGGGACCTGAGAAAACGGAAGCCGCTCATCCGGCGGTTCGGAAAGCAGAAGAATCCGAAACGAAGCAGCAGGCAGTGCAGGAATCTGATAAGTCAGAAACAGACCATAAAGCGGAACACACAGCAGAACAAAAAGGAGGAACTGATCATGGAACTGAATTATTACCGCAGCGGGGATTATCTTTATCCGAATCTGACCATCACAGACGAGACACCGGAAGAGAGCATCGGGAAGTACGGGATGCTCCGGGAAACGTACCTGAAGGAGAACAAGCGGGGGATGTACTCGTCACTCCTGCTGCAGGGGAAGCTGAACAGTTATCTGGCGGACATCGAGAAGACCGCGCAGGAACGTCTGGAAGTCCTGATGGAAGGCCTGCAGAAAGCATATCCGGGACCGGACAAGAGCGACCAGATGGCGTGGGTAGCCCACCAGAACAGCCTGAAGGAGATGGCGGAAGAGACCATTTATCAGGAACTGATTTACATCTGATTGAAGATCAGCCCGAAGAAACCAATGGAACAGTAATTGATGAAGCAGAGGCCGAAATAGTCTCTGCTTTATCTTTGCCCGTAATTCCGACGATGGAGGAGCAGATCCGTGACATCGAGGAACGCCAGGCGGCACTTTATGCCGGAGAGATCTCGATACCGTCAGATGTAGTAGATGAAATTCTGCGGACCGGCGGCAATAAAAATCACAGCCTGCCGCGCCTGATCCATAATTTCATGTCAGAACAGACGGACGAGGAATACACGGAATTTGTCCGCACGGAATACGGCACAGGTGGCAAAGGCTTTGAAATTGATGGGAAGGAGTATTCGGTGTGGTTTGACCCATCCGGGATGCAGATCGCGCTTGGACATACGGTGCATGACCAGATCCTGGATAAGGCATTTTTATCGTGGGAGAACGTGAGCAACCGTATCCACCAGTTATTGAAGCAGGGCGAATATGCATTGCAGCCGGTACTGGATGCGGCGCGGGACACTGTGATAAAGGAACACGCGCAGTCCCTGGCTTTTTTTGAAAGGAAAATGGCGGACGGTGTTGCGGAACACGTTTTTGCGGACTTAGAGCCATTTTCCGGTGGGTTTCCGGATATTGAGGAAAAACTGTCGGACCTTCTTGCACAGCATGACTTCCTGGTTGACCTGAATGCACGGCTCGAAGGGTTTGTGAACGTATATGAAAACAACCATGACCTGATGCGATCCCATCTTTACAGCCCCGAAAAAGTCCTGCGGCAGTTTCGGCGTCTGGCATTAGCAACAATGCCGTATCAAGCTCGGACAGGCTTTCAGTGGCGGGAGCACAAGATGTTTATCACGCAGGATGAGATTGACGCGTATCTGGCAAGAGGAGGTGCGTATTCGGACGGCAGGCTCTCTACGTATTCGTTCTATCTGCAGAACGATTCCATAGCAGATCGAACAAATTTTATCAAAGAAAAATATGGAACCGGCGGTCAGAGCAACGCCCTCTCAGGTGCGGATGATTCCTGGGCTGATTATGACGGTAAGGGGCTGCGGCTCAGTAGAAATGGAATCCGCAATCCGGAGACAGAGATCTTGCTGCCGTGGAGAAAGGTGGCGCAAAGGATTGATTTCCTGATTGAAAATGGACGTTTTTTGTCTGCTGCAGACTATGACCATATGGTCTCGTATGAACGCAGGACGATGGCTGCGAGAATCCTGAGTTTTTATGGAGGAATGCCGCCGGAGATTCCGCGTCCGTTCGCCTATCAGCAGGATCAGGTACTTGCTTATGGGGGCAGCCTGGAAGATTTGACGGAGGCTCTGGAAGACCGCAAAAGAATGGAAACCGTTCTGAAGGCAATGGATGAAGCGTTAGCTGTACTCCCTATCGATGATTATAGATATAAAGAGCGGTCCGGAATTCTCGCAGATATGCGAGGGTATGTGGATGGCAGCTATACCCTGTTTCCAAATAAAAATGAGCGGAAGGAACCGTTGCTTGAAAACCAGCAATTGACGCTGTTTGATTTTATGGGTGCAGGTGCATTTGAGTCTGTGACGGGAGATCGGAAAGAGGCGGAGCCTGCACCTGAAAAGACCGTGGAGCGGCATGATGATTTGGTTGACGCTGGTGTTGCAGAAGGAAATCTGCAGGATGCGGGGGCTTCAGAGGCAGAGAAGCTGGAAACCCAAACCTCAAAAATGGAGAACGAGCATACAGAGTCAAAGGAAGAAAAGCTGCCGGATAAAGAAGCATTTAATGTTGAATCACAGGAAGCAGAACAGTTAGAAACGGAGGAGCAGAAAGAAGAATCACAGGAGACCGGATTATCAAAATCGGAATCAGCGGAAGAAGAGATTACAGAAGCGAAAACGCCTGAATCGCTGCCCCAGACTCCTACAATCCGCGAACTGTATGAACATTACTTCCCGATTGTCGAGACGGCGGTTCTGAAAGATACGGCATATCAAAACGCCTGCAGAAATTCAGACCGGGAAAATGCGGAGATAGAAGGAAATGTGGCCATTAAGCGTGCAGTGGACTCTTCGGGAAATATGGAACTATATCGACTGTATTATGGCGAGACAGGATTCCATAATCGGTTGCACAGCGAGGTGTTTGAAGCAACCTATCAGATGCTTTCAGCGTCGGCACCGGCGGAGTCTTTTACCGTATGGCAGCTGAGTGAGACAGCAGCTAAAGAGTACGACACAATCAAGGAACGCTACCAAAGTACCCTGGTTGCCTTTGAACAGCATGGATATTTTGAGTTTTATGGGGATGACGCGAGACTTGTATCGCAGATTATCCGAAGCCGGATTTTTGAAAAACCGGCAGGAGAGGATACGCGTTTATTCACGGCCTTCCCGGTAAGTCAGTGGGCAGCATTTTCTGAAATGATCCGGGAAAAGGGGGAGAGCCTTGCCTTAATGAGTGAGAGGCCAGATGGTACGCACCGCCTGATGAAATATTTCAACTGGAAAGACTATCTGCCGCTGGATGCGGTGATTCATGTGGATGGACGGGAATTCCGGATTGATACTGTCGATTACCAGACTGGTGTTGTCAGCCTGCAGGATATGACGATGGCAAAAGAAGCCCGCTACCCGATCTTTCGGAATGAATCTGTCGAATTTGTCCGTTCGTATTATGAAGAGGAAGAACCGGTTTACGATTTTTCAACAGAAATGCGGGTCGCAGATGCACTGGAACAAAGCAATGTGAGCCACGATGATTTCAGCGGTGAGCAGATGGATGTGATCTATGATGCGGCTCAAAAGGAACTGGATATCGTACCATTGGCAGATCCGGACTTTTCGCCGGAACAGATGCAGCTGATTGCTGATGCGGAAGAACAGTTGCAGAGTGGAAGTGCCGGGATTTCTGCTGATCTGATTGAGTCGCTTTCTGAAGAGGTCATGACGCAGGAAGAAGTTGAAACTGCCAGAGAAAAATATCAGCTGCCATTGAATGAAGACGGTGCAGAACGGGTACGACCACGCGAGAAGACAAATGATGCAGAGGATATAGAAGAAGCTGCGGACGGTCCGGAGAATGTAAGACTTAAAAGTATCGTATTGGAATTGAATCCGGCGGAAGGAGAAGTAGACCCGGTATCTTCTGAAGGTTTAGAACAGCCGGCATCAGAGCTTTCTGAAAAAGAACCAGAGGTACGGACAGAAATTGAAACAGAAACTGAACCCCAAACAGAAGCAGAGTCTGCCTCACAATCACAACATCAGGAACGCATCAATTTCCGCATCACAGACGATGATTTGGGAGCAGGTGGACAGAAAACAAAGTTCCGGGCAAATATGGATGCAATCCATTTGTTGAAGAAATTGGAGGCGGAGAACCGTCTGGCGACTGCAGAAGAACAGGAGGTGCTATCCCGTTATGTCGGCTGGGGCGGTATCCCGCAGGCATTTGATGAAAGGGCAGAAGGATGGAACGGTGAGTATCAGGAACTCCGCTCTGCACTTACAGAGGATGAATATAAGGAAGCGAGGGCTTCTACGCTAAATGCATTTTATACCCCTCCGATCATTATTAAGGCAATGTATGAAGCTCTTGAGCGTATGGGTTTTCGCTCTGGGAATATTCTTGAGCCTTCCTGTGGTGTTGGAAATTTTATGGGCCTGATTCCGGAAAGCATGGAAGCTGCCAGAATGTATGGTGTTGAGCTGGACAGTGTTTCCGGCCGGATTGCACAGCAGCTGTATCAGAAGAATACGGTCTCTGTGCAGGGATTTGAGACAACGCAGTACCCGGACAATTTTTTCGATTGCGTGATGGGGAACGTTCCATTTGGCTCTTATAAAGTAGCGGATAAACGGTATGACCGTCAGAAATTTTTGATTCATGATTATTTTATAGCGAAGTCGATTGACCTGGTGCGCCCCGGTGGAGTGATTGCGGTCATTACATCGAGTGATACGATGGACAAGACGAATTCATCTGTGAGGAAATATCTCGGCAACCGGGCGGATCTGCTCGGGGCGGTTCGGCTGCCGAGGAATACGTTCCTGCGGAACGCAAACACCGGGGTAGTCGCGGATATCCTGTTTTTGCAGAAGCGAGACTGCGTCAGTATTGAACATCCATATTGGGTGGAGCTTGGAACCACGCCGGAAGGGTATATGGTCAATTCTTATTTTGTCCATCATCCGGAGATGGTGCTGGGAGAGTTTATGACAAGAAGTACGCAGTATGGCAGGCAGGAGGTAACAGTAAAAGCCACTGAGAGCACGGAGTTGTCCCTCCAGTTGCGCGAAGCATTAAACCATATCACTGGGGAGATTACG
Source organism: Lachnospiraceae bacterium (assembly GCA_021199475.1). Lineage (GTDB taxonomy): Bacteria > Bacillota > Clostridia > Lachnospirales > Lachnospiraceae > Choladousia. The sequence goes on along the minus strand of JAJQHZ010000020.1, from coordinate 21,905 downwards.
GAATATGAACCTGTAGATGATGAACTGGTTGAAGATACAACCATGATCCCGGCTGACCCGACTGTAAAGAATTTCAGCTTCACGGAGAGGGATGGGGAAGTCTACTTTCGCGAGAACTCGCAGATGAGGAAGATGACCCTCTCGAAAGATATGAAATCGCGTGTGCTGGGGATGGTTGGCCTGCGTGATACTGTTCGCGAACTGATTGACGGCCAGCTTAACGATGGCAGTGATGAAGAAGTGGGGAAACTGCAACAGAGACTGGAAAGCCAATATGATTCGTTTACTTTACAGTATGGATTGATTAGCAGCAGGATGAACAAGCGGGCGTTTTCCAATGACAACAGCTACAGCCTGCTGGCGTCCCTGGAGATGCTGGATGAAGATGGAAATCTGGAGCGCAAAGCAGATATTTTTACACGGAGAACCATCCGCAGGGCGGAGCCGGTGTCTCATGTGGATACGGCCAGCGATGCGCTTGCTCTTTCTATTGGGGAAAAGGCAAAGGTGGATCTTCCCTATATGGCGGAATTGCTTGGCACACCCGGGGAGTATGGAAAAATCATTCTGGATTTGCAGGGAGTGATTTTCCGTGACCCTGCAGAAGAAATGCAGGAAGATGAGACTGCAGGCTGGCATACGGCAGACGATTATCTGTCCGGCAATGTCAGAAAAAAACTGGAAGTGGCAAAAGCAGCTGCTGCGCATGACGGGAAATATGCTGTAAATGTGGAATATCTGGAAAAAGTGCAGCCGAAAGACCTGGATGCATCGGAGATTGAAGTGCGTCTGGGGGCTACCTGGGTGAAGCAGGAATATATCCAGGAGTTTATGGAAGAGATGTTCCGCCCGCCCTGGAGGATGCGGGAACACATCAAAGTCCTGTATTCAAAGCACACCGGGCAGTGGCAGATTGCCGGGAAGTCGTTTGATAAGTATAATGTAAAAACAAATTCCACGTATGGCACAAAGCGGGCGAATGGCTACCGCCTGTTGGAGGATGCCCTGAATATGCGGGATACGAAAATCTATGATACCGTTACCGATGACGATGGGAAAGAAAAACGTGTCCTGAATCAGAACGAAACGACTCTTGCCCAGCAGAAACAGGAGCTGATCAAGGATGCGTTTAAGGACTGGATCTTCCGTGACATGGGCAGACGGGAGGATATCTGCAGAACTTACAACACCCTGTTTAACTCGATCCGACCCCGCGAATATGATGGAAGTCATATCCAATTTGTGGGAATGAATCCGGAAATCACGATGATGGAGCACCAGAGGAACGCTGTCGCCCATATTTTGTATGGTAATAATACACTCCTGGCACACTGCGTTGGGGCTGGGAAAACGTTCGAGATGACTGCAGCAGCGATGGAGAGCATCCGCCTGGGACTGGCACGAAAATGTCTGTTTGTTGTACCGAATCATCTGACCCAGCAATGGGGAAGTGATTTCCTGCGGCTTTACCTGGGAGCGAATGTCCTGGTGGCAACAAAAAAGGATTTTGAACCGGCGAATCGAAAAAAATTCTGTTCGCGGATTGCGACCGGGCAGTATGACGCCATTATCATTGGGCACAGTCAGTTTGAGCGGATTCCGCTTTCGGTTGAGAGGCAGGCGGCATCCATTGAGCGTCAGATTGACGATATTATGCTTGCTCTTTCGGATGCTGACGCATCCGGGCTTGGAAAACGCAGCTTCACGGTAAAACAGCTGGAGAAGACAAAGCGTTCTTTGGAAGCAAAGCTGGCGAAACTGAACGACCAGAGCAGAAAGGATGACGTAGTCACATTTGGACAACTTGGAGTTGACAGATTGTTTGTAGACGAATCACATTATTACAAGAACCTATTTTTGTATACAAAAATGAATAATGTGGCCGGAATTGCGCAGACAGATGCACAGAAATCTTCTGATATGTTCATGAAATGCCAGTATATGGACGAGATCACCGGCGGAAGGGGAGTGACTTTTGCTACAGGTACACCCGTGAGCAACACGATGTCCGAATTGCATACTATTATGCGATATTTGCAGTATGACACACTACAGGAGATGGGTTTGGGAAATTTCGATGCCTGGGCAGCTTCCTTTGGGGAGACCGTGACCGCCATCGAATTGTCGCCAGAAGGAACAGGATACCGGGCGAAAACAAGGTTCGCCCGCTTCTACAACTTGCCGGAATTAATCTCTGTTTTCCGGGAATGTGCAGATGTGCAAACAGCAGATATGCTGAATCTCCCTGTCCCGGAGTCGGAGTTTATAGATGAGAAACTGCAGCCGAGCGAGATTCAAAAAGAAATGGTAGAGACTTTTTCCAAACGTGCGGATCTGGTTCGGAACGGCAGCGTGGATTCATCAGTCGATAACATGCTCAAGATAACGACCGATGGCAGAAAACTGGCATTGGATCAGCGCCTGTTGAATGATATGCTTCCGGATGATGAAAACAGCAAGGTAAATCGCTGTGCGGACAATGTTTACAATATCTGGAAAGAGACGGAGGAAAAACGTCTGACACAGCTTGTCTTTTCCGACCTTTCCACACCGAAAAAGGACGGTTCTTTCAATGTCTATGACGATCTGCGCAATAAGCTGGTCGCAAAAGGTGTGCCTCCGGAGGAGATTGCGTTCATTCATACAGCAGATACAGAAGTAAAAAAAGAAGAATTGTTTAAAAAAGTGCGGACCGGTCAGGTCCGTATTTTAGTTGGCTCAACCGCAAAAATGGGAGCCGGCACGAACGTGCAGGACCGGCTGATCGCGCTGCATCATCTGGATGTGCCGTGGAAACCGTCTGATCTGGAGCAGCGCGAGGGCCGCATCCTTCGGCAGGGGAACCAGAATAAAAAAGTAAAAATCTACCGCTATGTTACGGAAGGAACCTTTGATGCGTTTTCGTGGCAGACGCTGGAGACGAAGCAAAAATTCATTTCGCAGATCATGACTTCAAAGTCGCCGGTACGCTCCGCAGAGGATGTAGATGATACAGCTTTGACCTATGCGGAGATCAAGGCACTTGCGACAAGCAACCCTTATATAAAGGAAAAGATGTCGCTGGATGTGGATGTGAGCAAACTTAAACTTCTGAAAGCCAATTACAAGAGCCAGTTTTATCAGCTGGAGTCAGATGTTGCAAAAAAATATCCGGGCGAGATCAAGGCAACCGAACAGTATATTGTCGGCTTGAAAGCGGATGCCGAAGCGGTAGCGGCAATCCCTGCACTGGATAAGGAGCATTTTTCAATGACAGTCAATGGGACGGTCTACACAGAATACAAGGAGGCGGGAGAGGCGATTATCAACGCTGCCACCGCTATGAGGGCAGAGGGAGTAGATGGAGAGATTGGGGAATACCATGGCTTTTCCATGAAGGCAGAGTTTGTCATGCTTACGCAGAAATATACTCTGATACTCCAAAATAACGGCGGGTGGCATTACGTAGAGCTGGGAAAAGACCCGACCGGCAACATCACACGTATCAACCACGCATTGACTTCGATTGGGGAAAAACTGCTGCCAGAAGCGGAGCAGAAACTGGAGAACCTGCGCCAGCAGATGCAGAACGCGCAGGAAGAACTGAAAAAACCATTCCCGAAGGAACAGGAGCTGGCGGAAAAATCTGCGCGCCTTGCAGAGTTGAATGCGCTTCTGAATATGGACAAAAAAGACAGTATCGATGCGGTTGGTGTGGGTGAGAAAACTGCGCCGACAGAGCCTGACTCTTCTGGCGGAAGAAATCAGCCAGCTACTGCCGGGGACATTCCGGGAAGAGACGAAACGGGACAATCCTGTGATTGGCAGTCAAATCAGGGAAGCCAACGCTGGCAAGGGAACTCGGAGAGCCATAGCAATCCAAACAGCTATAGCAATTCAGACAGGCAGCCAGGCCAAAGCAGCCCATACGGTCAAAATCAGGAGCAGAGCCGTTTTCGGAACACAAAACCGAAAACGTACTCTTACAGGTAACTGTTCCATATGGCAGCAGCGGCATTCTGGGAATTTGTTAAGAAAGAAGGAGAAAATAAGGATGACGGATGGATATGAGCCAGTTATCCACTGGATTACAAGGCAGGAAAATTACGAAATTCAGGAAATGCTTACGGTCAGGGAAAGTAGATCAACCCATGCTGACCCGACGGCTTACGCAGCCATTGGAAGAGTAGATCGAGATTCAAAATGGAAACGTCGAAAGAATAGCTGGAGAAAGCCGCGCTGCCAGCCGAGGACCCGTGTCTGGCAGCAGGAGGATGCCGGAATGGACTTGCCTGGACTGCCGGAGATTGAGGGAAAGGAGAACCATGACACCACAGAATTTTTATGAAATGTTATCGAATTATGAGGAGCAGCAGCTGGCCGAACTTGAAAGGGTGAAGATTTACGGAACAGAAAAGGGCTGTCAGTACGCAGACCGTGTTGATTTTTCGCATTCTGCCTATTGGTTTTGTGTTGACATTTATGCGGCGAGCGGACGGATTTATGGACATTATTTTGCATGCCAGTCGTTGGATGTTCTGAAGGAAGCAATCACATGGGTGGTCAGCGAGACAAAATTCTATGAAGCGGTTGCTTTTGTGAAAGATAAAGCTTACGTGACATTCCGGAATCAGGGAGATATCGACACCTTTGATGATTATTTCAGGGATTATTTCCGTTTTGCCGAGGATGTAAAGGAAACCTGTCCTGAGCTGGCAGACCGGCTTTTCACAAAAGAACAGTTAGAGCGGGTTTATGAGACGGTCATTAACAAGAAGGAGTATCTGGAGTTTGATGATTGGCTGCAGGATATGTGCAGATCCGGACTTGTTTACAGCTGTCATCGCAGATTTGTACCTCCGAAAAAAGAAAGGATATCAGAGATGAACGATGAAAAAGAAAAAAGTCAGAATCGAGAGAAGGAGCAACCGGCGGTCTATCCACCCGTGTACAAAGAGAGCTTTTCGTATGCGCGTGAGCATGGAGAGATGGATGCTTTCCAGTCATCGAATCGATTGAACGATGCCTGCAGCACGGCGATAGAGGAAGCAATCAGCAGTCACTTTGACGGGATGAGACTGGAGGACAAAGCAGTTACTTCCGTGCTGGAGGGATTTGGCGCGGAGCGGGTTGCTTTTGTACTGGCGGCCACTGTGCTGTACAAAAGTTATGACGGCAGGTTTTCATGGGACAATAAAAGCTGGGCAGTAAAAACCTGCCCCCGAATGGCTGCAGAAATGAACAAATCGAATCCGGTGCAGCTGATCCAGCCTCACACTCTTGTGACAAGCCATCCGGCTGTATTGAATGGCTTTATCAATCTGTTTCGGACAGAGGTAAAACGCATGGAGCAGATACCTGTAGAAAAAATGCTTCTGAACGGTAGCGCGGATTCCTTTGGAATCTACCAGATTAACCGGGACAGCGCAGGCCGGGAATATCTGTTTGAAGGCACGAAGCTTTTACAAAAGCTGAACCATAAAGTGAACGGTGCTGATTACGATCTGATCTACGTCAGCAATCTCTCAAAAACTGAGACTCTTTCTGAAGTGGAAACGCTGGATATGATTTTTGAACGGTTTAACATGGCTCTTCCGGAAGATTTTAAGGGTCATTCCCTTTCCGTGAGTGATGTGATTCTGATGAATCAGGATGGAAAAACGAAAGCCTGGTACGTGGACAGCGTTGGATTTACAGAGCTGCCGGATTTTATACAGGAAAGGCAGACATTGACAGGAAATGTCAGAACTACAGATCCGCCATTGACCCAAAAACAGCAGGCGCGAAATCCGCCGCAGGAGAAAGAGGAACAGAAGATCAAACAGAAGTCAGATCGAAGGCCGGAACAAAAACAGGAGCAAAAGCAGAAGAAGCGAAAATTACATTAAAAAGCAGGAGGATGCAATATGATTATTTGTGAATTTAAAGAGAAAACAGTGAAGCGGGAGACCAGATTTTATGCATATTCGGATGCGTTGATGAAAATACAGCAGGAACACATGAATTTGGAGAAGGAAGGTAAATCGGAAAATTCAAAAGAAGCAGCCAGACAAACCTTCGGACCGGAAAAATCGGAGGGGCAGGGAGACCACCCAATCGGAAGAGAAACGTCTGGAGATACAATCAGAAAATCAATCCATTCGGATCGATCAGCGGAAGGAGAAGAAGACTATGAGTGACCGAATTAATGAAGGCATGGATTTAAACGGATTCTGTGAATATGTGGAGACGAATATAAAAGCCTACCTTCCAGAATCTTATCAGGAATGGGATATTGATATTTCCGAAACCTACAAGGCAGTCGGGCCGAAAATGGCGTTTACCATTAAAGCGCCTGATGAGAATTTTGCACCTGTGATCTATCTGGATGATTTTTATACCCTTTACCAGGAAGGCAGGGAACTGCCGCAGCTGATGAACCAGATTTCTGATCTTCAGGTTCAGCACGATGCGTCAAAGAGAGAAAATCCGGCATTTGACAAAAGCAGCCTTCCAGATATGAGAAGAATGGTGGAAAACTGGGATGATGCGAAAGAAAACATTATCCTGGATACAGCGGGATGCACGAAAAATGCGGAGATGCTTGCCCACCGCCCGCATTGCAAAATGGGGGATATTGCAGCAATTTATAAAATCGAGATGGGGAGGGAAGAGAACGCAAGTTTCTCAATCCCGATTACGAATGAGATGAAAGCGCGTTACGGGGTAACAACTGAAGAACTCCACATTCAGGCTATAAAAAATTCAATGGAGCGCTATCCTGCACAAATAAGTGATTTGGGCAGTGTAATGCAGAAAATGCTTGGAATTCCCACAACGGATGTGTCGTCAGATTTCATGCCTGATATGGGAATTGGTAACAGTGGGCTTATTGTATTGTCGAATGAGGAAGTTTTTCGAGGAGCCGGCACCCTGTTCTACCCGGGAGTGCTGGATCAGGTATCCGCCATGTGTCCGAATGGGTTTTATATTATCCCATCTTCCGTACATGAAATATTGATTTTCCCGAAGAATGCGGATTTTGCAGACAGGGAGATAGACGAGATCATAGAAAGCGTGAACGCTGAAGTTGTGAATCCGGACGAACAACTTTCGGATTTTGTCCATGAGTATGATCCTGCCAGCAAAATACTGTATGCACCGTCCCTTGCGCAGGACTATAAGCTCCTGGAGGTAAAGAAAGACGAGGTATTAAAGCCGGAAACACTGGGGCTGACGGATGATATTTGCAATAATTCGCGCTCAGTGGCGGGTGGAGACGTACTTTCACAGGCGGTAAAAACAGAGCAGCAGAGAAGAACGATGAAGAAACACGCAGGGAGATAGCAGTATTGCAATACCAAAGGCTATGGTAAGCGATCAGGGGAAGATTGGATTTTCAGTCTCCCCTGATAACTGAGAGGGGACGATGAAAATGGAAATGGAGAAACAGCAGGAGAAGCTGGCGGGACAGATACAAAAAGCGGAAGAGCAGCTGAAAAAGCTGAGGGAAAAGGACACGGAACTGAAGAAACGGATGAAGGAAAAGCGGGAGAAGAAGCAGGCGGCGTGGACGGTGAAGTTTGATAAGCTTTTGCAGCCGTTTATTGAGCGGAAGTATGGCGTGGATTATTTTGAAACGATTTCTCCGAAGGAGGCTGCAGAGTATTTTTCCTGCATCATAGGAGTATCCGAACTGGGAGGTGGAGACGGTAATGGACATTCAGGCGGATATGAAGATCATTGAAAAGAATGGGATTATGGCAGCTGGGACGGTGACGATAGACGGCCTGTTTATTATTCAGGAAGTCATTGTCCGGCTTATTAAGCAGAATGACGGGACGGAAAAGCCCGTTATTTTTTTTGCCGCGCAGGAAAACAGGCGAGAAAGGCTGGAAGGATGTGATTGAGGTCAGCAGCGAAATGAAAAAGGAGATTGACCTTGCAGTGACAAGGAGTATCAGAGATGCAATAGATCGGGACAATTATGAGCCACAGCTGGATGTCTCTGTGACTGTTTATGTGAAAAAAGATTTGCTGGGCTATGCTACGCTGACATATGAGAATGCCTTCACGATTAAGGATATCCAGATTTACAAGGCGGATAATCCCTATGGAATTCGATTGTTGTAACCGTCCTATAAAGGTGATAAGGACGAGAAATGGCACAGCCTGATTGATACTGGCGGTTTCCTTTTCGATGGTGTCATCTGCCAGAAAGTCAGTGAGGCATATGCGGAGAAAATCAAAAACCGGTCAGCTATTACAGAAAATTATTCTTCAAGAGCGCGGCAACAGAGGGGGAAGAGCCTATGAGCGAAGTACAGGACGCCTGCCAGATCGTGATTGTCACAGGGAAAAGTGCGTACTGGATCGGTAAAATAACGACACAGCTGACGATGATGATCCTGAAACTGATGAATACCATTTATCTGGCAAAGTGGAAGGGCGCGACGACGCTCAACCGTTTCCGGAATATTAAGGGTGATGACTTTATGTTCATCAACGCTTCAACGGAGGACAGGGCTTTGCTGCAGCATATCGAAAAAGAAATGGAAGACCATGGGATACTTTTTGCGCGGCTGCCGGATCTGTGCGGCGGTGATGGGCGAACCCAGTATGTGATCTCTCCCTCTGACTCGGCAAAATTCAAGGCGTTCCTGCTTGACCATAATGCCGGGAAATACAGGGATGTCAAGGTCGGCCCGATCAGCGCGGAGGACTATGCCAGAAGCGGGATAGACCGAAATGGGCGGGAAACGCCGGAAATGCAGGAATTATCCAGGTCTGCAAATGAAGTAATTCAGGAGCAGAAACAGATCGGAGTGCGGCAGACGGCGGGCTATCTGACTATGCAGGAGAGCACTGCACGGGCAGCGTGGCCACTAAGTACCTGGAGAAGGAGGCGGGAGCCGGTCAGAGAACCAGTCAGGAATTATACAGAACTTCCGCTTACATCACCGATGGTGCAGTATAACCTCGTCCGCCATGATGAGCAGGTGGCGGAACAGGAAAACATTTCCTGGATATCCAAAGCCCCGCTGAAGCGGCACGAAAAATGGGCCATGTACGAGATGCCGGACGGAATCCATACGGTGATCATTCCAAAATCAGACCAGTATCAGCTTGCTTCCGGTAACGGTATCACGTATCGGGCGGCGATTTATATGGAAAAGATGTACCAGGTGGTCAACATGAAGAATGGGGCTATGGAATTGTCCTCCGGTCTGGCAGTGGCGGAGGCGATGAAGAAGCCGGATATCCGGACAGAGAATGAGCAGCTGAAAAATCTGGCACACAACAGGGGGCTGGATGTGGAAATTGGTATAGAAAACAGAGGATTGGGTGAAAGAAAAATAGATGAAAATAAAACAGATGATAGAGCAGATGTCTCCAGCGCTGTAAGAACTGCCGAGACCGACCGCGAAATAGATTCGGAAATCTACTTGGAAGAGCTCAAACCGCAAGAACAAGAATCACGGGTATCACAAGAAGCATCTATTCCTATTTCAGCAGGTTCTGGTATCTCAGAACTTACACTTACAGGTACGATTGGTGACATGGGAGAGCTCGGCTTTCGTGACACGTATTACGTGTCATTCTTTAAAGACGGAAAAGAGCGTTATGTCGAATTTCCTTATTCGGATTGTGAGCTTTCCGCTGACAGAAAAACGCTGACCGTGCGGTTGCAGGACAATCGGGAATATGATGTGTTTTATAATGATGATTCAGGAAGCATTACCAGGGAAAAAATAAATGGAGAAGACGTTCGGAACAGGTACAATACCGAAACCCACTCTTTTGTCAGGGATATGGATGTGCCGAAAAATCAGGAAAGAACCGAATTGGAGCCGCAGCGCGCGCAGGTAAAAAGCAGACGTGAAAGGCAAAAGAAGAATCCGGCGGTGAAGCGCACCAGACCGGTAAAGCCGCGAACCAGGAGATAGACAGGGGTGAATAAATTTGGATATGTTGAATAAAAAGAAGCCGAACTATGGTTTCTTTCTTTTTTTGCTTGTAGTTGCCCTGTATGTTGGCTATTGCCTTGGGATGCTCTATGGGCAGGAGATCAGCCTGGATAATCTGACTGCATTGCTGCAGGAAGTGTTGACGCATCCGATGCCGATCCAGATTACACCGATCACATCCAGGACGGTGCTGGTGGCTCTCCTGATTTGGCTAATCATTCTTGCCTATGATATAAGCAACCGGCGTAATTATATGCCGGGGCGTGAATATGGCTCCGGCCGGCTCGCCACGCCAAAAGAGATTAATAAAAAGCTGATGGATAAGGATGACCGGAAAAATAAAATCATCTCCGAGCATATCCGCATCAGTATGAACTCAAGGCTGACAGCCCTGAATAACAATACGGTAATCATCGGAGGCTCCGGGTCCGGTAAAACCTTCTATGTTGTGAAAGCAAATGCATATAATGCGGGTTATACTTCATTTGTGTTTACTGACCCAAAGGGAGAGTTGCTCAGGGATATTGGGAATTACCTTGAGATGATGGGATACAAGGTGATTGTCCTGAACCTGGTTGATATGGATGCCTCGGACGGATACAATCCTTTTGTCTACATCCGCTGCGACGAGGATGTGACGAAGTTGATCACGAATCTGATCGCGAATACGACACCGAAAGGCTCGACGCCGAATGACCCGTTCTGGGAGCGCTCGGAATCGATGCTTCTGCAGGCGATCTTTCTGTACGTCTGGTATGAATTTCCGAAACAGGGCAGGACTCCGAACTTCCGGGGCGTGCTGGAACTGCTGAACAAGGCGAAGGTATCCGATGATGAGGAAAATCACTCGGAACTGGATGACCTGATGTACCAGCTTCCGGAAGACCATCCGGCACTGATCACTTACAAAAAAGTCTGTACCGGCGCGGCTGATACGATCCGTTCGATTATCATCTCCGCGAATGCGCGTCTGGCGTATCTGCAGAACCCGAAAGTCCTTCGCATCATGGACAATGATGACATCGATATCCCGGCGATGGGCGAGGGTGTTTATGAGAATCCGGACCGGAAGGTGGCGTTGTTTTGCGTAATACCGGACAATGACAAATCCTACAACTTTCTGGTAGGAATGCTCTACAGCCAGATCTTTCAGGAACTCTATTATATCGCTGACCACAAGTTCGGTGGTGGTCGTTTACCTGTTCCTGTTGCATTATGGATGGATGAATTTGCAAATTGCGCCTTGCCAGATGGATTTCTGGAAAGCCTGGCAACTTGCCGGAGCCGCGAAATCTCCTGTAATATCATCATTCAGAACCTTGCGCAGCTGAAAACCCTGTTCAAAGATAGTTGGGAGAGTATTACTGGAAATTCAGATATTCTCGTATATCTTGGCGGCAATGAACAGAGTACGCACAAATTCATTTCGGAGATGCTTGGTAAGACGACGATTGATAAGAAATCATCCGGCGAGACGCTTGGCAATCATGGCTCCAGCAGCCGGAATTATGATGTGCTTGGGCGCGATATCCTTGATCCGAGCGAGGTTCGGAAAGTGGATAATAAGAAGTGTCTGATTTTTATCAAAGGTTTCGATCCGATTTACGATGACAAGTATCATACGGCGGAGAAAGAGGAATATAAACTCGCCATGAAACTTGGCCCCTACGAGCATAAGAAAAGGCAATGGCTGCAGGATGGCCGGGACATCTTCTACATTAATGGCCCGAAGGGCGGCGGGAACCCATGTGAATCCATGTATTATCAGGTGGAAAATTATCTCGGAATCTTCGAGGATACTACCGCTTACGAAGAACTCAAAAAGCTGTCGGATTATGGGGAGGAAAACCAGCTTGTTCCGGTGGGTGATGGATATATTTATCAGAATAAAATCCTGTATCCGGTTATTTCCCGGAATACGGTGCCGGTAAAAACAGGACTGGGACGCCTCACAAAGCATCCGGTAGTAGGATATTCCTACAAAGGGAAGGCAGTCCTTGTAGATTCAGAAGTGATAAAAGAGATTTTTACACCGCTGAATCGTATGACGTAAGAACCGATCAAATGCGAATAGAAAAATGTTTGGATGAAAGCGAGGATGATACTATTGAGTGAAAAGAAAACGCTGGAATTTGACTGGCAGTTTGGACAGGAAGAGGTTTCATTGCGAGTGGCCTCTTATATGAACAATAACAGTCTTTATGTGGGATTGATTTGCAGGACGGAGTACGGCCTGGAGCCGTTTGGAGATATGACGGTCAATCTTCCTGTCAGTGATATGGTTCCATTAAAATCGAACGAGGCCTATATCAACGGTGACATGTCAAAAAGCCTACTGGCATTTATCCAGAAGAATAGGCTTGGGACAGTTCTTCCGGAAGTAGGCTATTCGGGTTATGGGAAGTATGCGAAGGTGGCGTTTGACATGGATCGTTTAAAGGAATTTGATCCCGCCGGCGTGGAACGCCATCTTCAGCAATACAGCAAAAATAATAAGGAAACCAGAGAAGCGAACAGGATGGAAGATTCGCGTAAGCGGAAAAGGACAGGTCGATAACATCCGGGCAGATGGGAGAGGCGATGACAATGAAAGTGAAAACAGATTTACGAACAGATGGGAGCGGATATCGTGCAGGAAATAAAATATCTGACGGAAAAAGATATGGAATATTTTTATAAGCTGGAAGAGCAAGGCGAAGCAGTAATCATTCGTCTGGAGCCTGAACAGCTTCTTTCACTTGATCTTTCAGAACTGGACAGACGAAAAAAGGATGCTGACAGCAACATCAGCGAGGAGGAAGTCAGGCAATGGCTGCAGCAACATTCTTCAGAACTGCAGCAGAGGTATGAAGAAAATGAAGCAGTATTGCAGGAAAACCGGCAGCTGAGGGAGGCACTTGGAGGAAATGAAAAAACAAATGCCGACATTAACCATCAGGAAATAGCTATCGGCAGGAATGCGCTGCAAGATGGAAGAGGTGGGAAGCAGACTTTGGTCAGACGGCTGCAGGAAGTGCGGCTGAATGAAGAACAGACGGGAATCATTGATTATGCGATTGAAAAGGGGATGGGAGAGGAACAGCTCCTTATCTTACTCAGGGATGGATGGACAACAGATGAGATGCGCAAATTATGTGAGATGTTCCTGCAGGAAGCTCGTGGCTGATTCCATCAGCAGAAAAGAAAATAGAAAATGTCGGTGCATAACCCGCAGCTGTCGAAAATCTTCTGCTTCGACGGTTGCGGGCTTTTTTTATGCACACGGCCGCGCATGGAATTCTGGCAGCTTTGCTGCCAGCGGCCGGCGCGGCGAGTAGGAGCCGACAAGCCGCCTCGTACTCGATTTGAAATAATGCCATGGTTGCGTGCTGCTGATTGCGCATTAATTTGGATTTGTCTGTGGAAGAACGAGAAGTTTTGTGGTAGGATTGCATAACAAAAGAATTGGGACACAATAAAATATGTATTGAGGTTATTGCGATTTTGAAGGAAGATGGCAGAGAATGAAAAAAGGAACAAGGAGATTGTTCGCAGTTGCAGCAGGTGCGGCTGTCGGTACAGCCGCCGTGAGAACTGTGCATAACACAGCGAGGAACATGGCTGACATGGCTATGAACAGGGAGCTGACAGAACAGCAGGCGCTTTTGATGCAGGCAGCCCCTGGTTCTTCAAAGGAACAGGAACTGGAAAAACAGAAAGACGCAGCGGCAGAGCGGTTTCGGGATAGTGTCTGCCAGACAGTAGAAATCACTGCGCATGACGGTATTCGCCTGATCGGGCATCTTCATTTGGCTGAAAGCCCGAAAAGAACGATTATTGCGGTGCATGGATGGAGAGCTTCATGGACAGGAAGGTTCGGCCTGATTGCAGATTTTCTCTATGAAAATGGCTGCAATGTCCTGTACATTGAACAGCGTGCGCACGGAGCGAGCGGCGGCAAATATATTGGCTTTGGGCTGTTGGAACGATATGACGTTCTGGACTGGATCGACTGGGTGAATGAGCAGGATTTCGCCTGTTTTCCGATTTATCTCTTTGGTTTTTCCATGGGTGCAGCAACTGTATTAATGACTGCAGGGGAGAGTCTGCCGGATAACGTACATGGGGTTATTGCGGATTCAGGGTATACCTCGCCGCGGGACGAGTGGAAATATGTAGCAGAAAATAATATGCACTACAACTATAAACTGATGGAGAAGTACGTGGATAAGCTGGCCGTGGAACGGATTGGTTACCACGCGGATGAATATTCGAGCACACAGGCCATGCAGGAATGCAGGACACCAGTGCTGTTTATCCATGGGACGGCGGATACCTTTGTGCCGATTGAAATGACTTATGAGAATTACAAAGCCTGTGCCGCCCCGAAACGGCTGCTGATCATACCGGATGCCGGACACTGTCAGGGGTATCAGCTTGAGCCGGAGCGGTATGAGGAAGAACTGCTGCGGTTCTGGCGGGAATTTGATAAGGTGGATGCTGATTCATGAAAAAGAGAAAGATCGAAATTCTGAAAGAGTGGATTGCAGGACATAAATACTGCTACGCCATGCTGTACCTGGTGTTCTATCTGGTGGTGTTCTTTGCGCTCGACTTTACGATGGAACCGAAATACATTCTGCACTGTGCGCTGGATGACCGGATTCCGTTCTGCGAATATTTTATCGTATTCTATTTTGCGTGGTATCCGGCGTTTTTCCTGTCGCTCGTGTGGTATATGCTGCGCGACAAATGGGATTTCCAGCAGCTTTGGTTTATCATGTTCATTGGGATCACGTTCTGTCTGATCTGCTATGTGTTGTTTCCCAATGGGTTAAATCTCCGGGAAGAAGTACCGAACAGGAACATTTTCTGTGTGCTGGTAAATCTGGTGCGTGGGGTAGATGCGCCGGTCAACGTATGTCCGTCAATCCATGTGTCCTCGTCAGTATCCATTGCATTGGTGACTGTGAAATCAAAGCTGTTTAAAGAACACGGATGGCGTAAGGCTGCAATCATACTACTGATGATCCTGATCAGTGTTTCTACGTTATTCGTAAAGCAGCATTCGGTCATAGATGTGGTATGCGGCGCGGCAGTCAGCCTTGTTCTGCATGTGATCGCGTATCATACGAACTGGAGAAAGCTGCTGAAAGGCAAATTAAGAGTGCTCCTTTGAAAAGGGGACGATAAGGGAGGAAGACGTATGTCAAAGGAAGCTATCGTTTTTATGCTGATTGGATATTTATCGGGCAGCATTTTATATGCACCATTATTTGGAAAGCTGCTGAAAGGGCGGGATATACTGGAGGATAGCCGTGATCAGAATCCGGGAACGGCGAATGCCTTTATGTACGGAGGATTTCTGTGCGGGATTCTCACTTTGTGCTGTGATCTGGCAAAGGGATTTTTCCCTGTGTATTTGTATCTGCGAATCGGGAACCGTCCCATCGGAGCGGAACTGGCGATGGTTCTGGCTGCGCCGGTGGTTGGCCATATATTTCCCGTTTTCTTTGGATTCCGGGGAGGTAAAGGGATAGCAACTTCTTTTGGAAGTCTGCTTGGTTTGTTGCCGGAGGCAGTGCCAGTATTACTTTTGGCAGGAACATTTTTGTTTTTTACGCTTGTTCTGCGAGTAAGACCGCATTATTACAGAACGGCACTGACTTATCTCGTAACCATGATTTTGATGATTACGCTCTGTCATGTAAAAGGCATCGTATATGGTTTTAGCATCATCACTCTTTTCGTTCGGATTCGTCTGGGAATGAGCCGGGAGGAAAAGGGAGCATTTGAGGTGCAATATCTATGGAGACACTGATGTGGATTTGTTGAGGGAGTGCCTGGCAGTGTGTGGGGGCTGCCAGGCGTGAGTTATGAAAAGATGTTGTAAAGCTTCCAACATCTGCATCCTCGTAAATATGACCGAAGTATACCAAATCCATAGCATTCACCTCCTCGCCGCACATATATTTTACAATGAAATGGCGTCGGAGCGTTATAACGAACAGGCTGTATATTTATGGCGCAGTTGCGTATCACGGATACACAATCAAATGTAAGGAGCGGCAATATCCAGTTTATATGGGATATACGAAGTCCCGTACTTTCCGTATATATTCACCTCTACTTCAAGTCATATACATTTATCGTTCAAAAGCGTCATAGCAGGTTAATCAGAAGTGAGAAGGGGCAGAAGATTTCCGAGAGAATTCTTCCCGGCGCATTTTTTCTGCATGAGGACAAAAAAAGGAGCCATATTGACTCCCTTTTTCATTTTCGATTTATTTATGAGTTCCTACTGAATATCGCTTCTCAGAAGGCAAACGGAAAAGCATTTTCAATTCCGGCGGAAACAGCATCTGCCTTCTCTTTGAAATACTTTCGGGGAAAAGGACATGACACTAAATTTTGAGCATTCTCCCCGGATGCTTTTTTGTATGTATCCGGCTCTTACGGTTGTAACGGCTCCATCCGCTTGAAGTAGACTTTATAGGTCACAATAAACAGAATGATGGACAGGATACATGTCAGGATATTCGCTGTTGGCTGCGCCGCACCTACCATAATCGGCGAATGGAAAATCGCATTCATGATGAGCAGGATTGGAATGAAGAAGAGTCCCTGACGGGAAAGGGACAGGATGAGAGCGGGAACTGCAGCGCCGGCACCCTGGATTGCGTTCGTCATTACAAAGGCAATCCCCATGAACGGCGCGGACGCGAGGTAGATTCTTGAAAAGGTAATCCCGTAGGATTTGGCTTCCGGGTCACTCAGGAAAGCTCCAACCAGCGGCTTTGCGAAGGTGAAACAAACGATCGTCATGACAACGCTCACAATAAAGGCCAGAATCAGGGAGAAACGCAGAATCTCCATAAAGCGCTTTTTCGCACCCGCGCCGAAGCAGTATCCGAAGAGCGGCTGGACTCCGACCCCTAAACCCATGACCAGCTGAGTGGCGATCGAATCGACTTTTATGGCTACGCCCAGTCCGGCCACATACAGATCTCCATAAGAAGCCATCACATTATTGACACAAGTGGAGGCAATACTCGACAACAGGCTGTTGCAGAAAGCAGGAACACCGATAGCAAACACCCCTGTTGCAATCCCGTCGCCTACACGATAATTTCTGGGGCTCATGGAAAGGGAGGTCTTTCGGAACAGCAGATTTCCGGCATAAAAGCAAGACGCGAAAACATTTCCGATCACTGTCGCTAATGCGGCGCCGGCCATACCCCATCCGAAAACTAAAATCAGGATCGGATCCAGAATGATATTAATAATGTTTCCACAGACCGTGCCGGTCATGGCAATCCTGGGTTTCCCATCTGCACGAAAGATATTGCTGAAGCAGCCGCTGGTGATCTGGAACGGGTATCCGATGGCGAGGATTCTCAAATACTGCGCGGTATATTCAAGGGTGTCGTCACTGGCTCCAAGGATTCTGGAAATCGGATTGACAAAGAAGATCACAATTACAGCAAGAATCACGCCGAGTCCCACACAGTTCCAGAAGCAGAACGCAGAAATGTGCTTTGCTTTCTGATGATCGCCAGATCCCAGCGTGCGGGAAATCAGAGAAGTTCCGCCAACGCCGAAAAGACTGCCGAAGCCCATATTAAGTATAAACATGGGCATTGCCAGCGAGACTGCGGCTACCATCAGAGGATCGTGCGTCTGTCCTATGAAAAACGTATCTGCCAGATTGTAGATCATCATCATGATCATGCTGACAATGGACGGAATAATATTTGTAAGAACGGCCTTGTGTACAGGTGCTTTTAAAATCAGTTCTGCATTTTTGTCTTCCATAATTTTGTCTCCTTTTTCAATATAATTTCCAAATTAGCCAGTGTGTCGTCTCAATCACAATGACAGCAATCAGATATACGACATACAGCCATGCCTGGTCACACCATCTGCTGAACAGAGATCTTCACATTTGACATTCCCCCATCCCAATCTGCCGCGCTTTGCTGATGACGACATTTGGCGTTCTGGCGTTTTTGCACATTTAGATGATATTTGACATTTGTCTCGTTTGGCATTATATTGTTTTGAAATGAAATGTGCAAGGAACATTATTTTGAGCCTTGTGCGATAATGCACAAAAGCGGCAAAAATGCTTCGTAAATTTCCCTGTGGAGAAGATCTGCCATGGACAAGAATCTGGATTTGCGCATCAGAAAGACATATATGTGTCTCATGAATGCATTGCTGGAGCTTTTGAAAGAAAAAAGTTTTGAGGAAATCACTGTCAATGAGCTATGTGACAGGGCTCTGGTTGGGCGTGGGACCTTCTACAAGCATTTCGCGGATAAATACGCCTTCCTTTCCTTCGTGCTTAACGAGATGCTGAATCATTACATCGAGAAAGCTGAGGAAGAAAGCAACTCGCCTGATCCGCGTTCCTATTACGTTGCCTTTTTTAAGGCATTCCTGCAATTCGTGGAAGAAAATACGGAATCTTTTGGTCCGCTTACCAGCAGCTCAATGACAGTCGTAATGCTGTTTTCTACATCTGACACAATATCTGACAAACTGGAGGAGCATCTCAGGAGAGATGCTGCCGCAGGGTAAGTCCTTTCTGTTCGCCCTGTTTATGCTGCCCGATTTCTGACCGGCGCCATGACGCAGTCAGCCAGATACCTTGTCGAACATCCGACTAAAGCAAAAAGGGATGAGATTGTAGAAAACATGAGCATTCTGATAGGGAAACTGTATGCTGCGGACGATGCATACAAAAATCCGATCGGAAAGGAATAGAATATCAGCGGATACCAACTAAAGCAAAATACGAACTGGAAAATTATTTCCGGTACATCATGAAAAAATACGGGCTGGATAACTGGGACGCCATGGACGACCGGGACAGGGAACTGGTGAAGACCTATATTCAGCCTAAAGGTCGTATAACCTACATTTAAAGCCTGTTTCAGGCTCCCGGAAGGGAGCTTTTTCTTTTGGAGATTATGAGACTGAGATACTGGAGATTATGAAAAACTGGTAATTGACAGGGGATTCATATTTAAAATTCCGGGATAAAAAAGGAGGGCCGAGGTCATGTCCTGTGACCTCGGCGAGTATGAAAAAGAAAGATTTATTTTACACCTGTAATGGTGTCTGACCCCAATGTGGTTCCGCGTGGTTCGGTCTCTATGGAGAGCAGGCTGGGGATGGAACCGCTTTGATTTCCAGAGAGGAGCAGTGGCAGCAGACCGTGGATGCGGTATTGGACATATTTTAAAATATTTACGTGAAGTTCTTAATCCATGATTGAATTCAGCTGAATCGATTGTTATAATCTTTACAATATTTGGAACATATGCAGTGACATTAATAGTCATCTTAAAAATATGTATGGCGCTGGACTGTACGGTGGATGACATTATGGAAATCATTCCTGACCAGTCTAAAGAGGGATAAGAGAAAAGAGGATTGCAATGACAAATGATAAAATAACCGAAGTCGGTGTCAATATCGCGGAAAAAGCGACCATGATCTGGAATGTGGCTGATATGCTCCGTGGTCCGTTCAAGCCCCACGAGTATGGCCTAGTCATTCTGCCTATGACTGTGGTAAAGCGATTTCATGACTGCCTGCTGCCTACCCATCAGGCAGTGCAGGAACAGTATGAGAAGGTGAAGAATCTGGCCGTCATTGACGGATTTCTGACCCGCGCATCCGGCTATCAGTTTTACAATATCAGTAAATTCACCTTTGACTCCCTATTGGCTGATCCGGATAATATCGAGGCCAACTTCCGGGATTATCTGGCCGGTTTTTCTGCAAATGTGCAGGATGTGTTGGCCAAATTTGATTTTGACAATATCATTCGGCGCATGGTGGAGAGCAACACCCTCTATCTGGTTATCAAAGAGTTTAACACTCCCAAGGGCTACCTCGGACCGGATAAAATCAGCGCCGTGGACTGCGGCTATATCTTTGAAGATCTGGTGCGCCGGTTTTCTGAATCTTTCGGTGAAGAAGCCGGGGCACATTTCACCAGCCGGGATATTATCTACCTGATGACCGATCTGCTGCTTTCTGATGCAGACCTGGCGGATACTTCAAATATCACTGTATACGATATGGCAATGGGTACTTCGCAGATGCTCTCCTGCATGGAAGAGCGCATCCATGCCCTGAACAGTGACATTGAAGTCACCTGTTTCGGGCAGGAGTTTAATCCATCCACCTATGCCATTGCCAAGGCTGACATGATGATTCGCGGAGGCGATCCCAACAATATGCGGTTTGGGGATACGCTTTCGGAGGATCAGTTTCCCGGTTACACGTTCCAATACTGCATTTCCAATCCGCCTTTCGGCATCGACTGGAAGAGGGAACAGAAAGCCGTAGAAGCTGAGGCAAAAAAGGGCGAACAGGGGCGTTTTGCGCCGGGATTGCCGAAGATTTCCGACGGGCAACAGCTTTTTGTGCTGAATGGGTTGGCAAAGCTGGCTCCTAATGGGAAAATGGCGATTATTCAGAACGGCTCTCCCCTGTTTTCCGGTGACGCGGGCAGCGGCCCCAGCAACATCCGGCAGTACATTTTGGAAAATGACTGGCTGGACGCCATTATCCAGCTTTCCACTGATCAGTTCATGAATACCGGCATTTCCACTTATATCTGGATTTGCAGTAAGGACAAACCTGCTTACCGTGTCGGCAAGGTGCAACTCATCGACGCTTCCCATTGTTTTGAACAGCGGCGGAAGTCTATTGGTCACAAACGCAACGACATCTCTGACCATTGCCGGGAACTGATTGTACAGGCATATGGCGAATTCCGGGACGATATCGTTTATGGCGAAAAGCCAGGTATCTATTGCCACAGCAGGATTTTCGACTCTGTGGAGTTTGGTTATAACAAGATTACAGTGGAGCGACCCCTGCGGGACGAAAACGGTGAGATTGTCCGTAAGAAGGGCAAGCCCGTGGCAGATGCTGCCCTTCGGGATACGGAAAACGTGCCGCTGACGCAGGACATCGACCGCTATTTTGAGCGGGAAGTGCAGCCCTACGCCACGGATGCATGGGTCGATTACAAAAAGACGAAGGTGGGCTATGAAATTCCCATGACCCGGTACTTTTACGAGTACGAACCGCCGGAACCGGTGGAGAACATCGTCGCCCGTATCCAGGCATATGAAAAGGCCATCTCTGACGCCATGAATGACTTGTTTCCGAAGGAGGGGTGAGGGACATGGGGAGAGCGATGAAAGACAGTGGGGTGGAATGGATTGGGGAGATACCGGAGGCATGGAATGTCTTTCCAATGAAATCCGTGATTATTAGCAATGACGGCGGTATTTGGGGAAACGACCCTGTTGGAGATGGAACCGACAAAGTAGTTATTCGTTCAACAGAGCAGTCAATAGATGGAAAATGGCAAATTACATCCCCTGCAACAAGAAACCTATCTGGTTTTAATGTTGACACATATAGGATTTTGCCTGGCGATTTATTAATAACAAAATCAAGTGGCAGCGCCTTTCATATTGGTAAAACTACAATCGCTGATCAATATTTTGCTGAAAAGGAATGCTATTATTCTAATTTCATTCAGCGAGTACGGGTTAATCAATTTGCAAAATATTACTGGTATATTCTTAATTCTACAATTGCACGTGACCAATTCGTATATTTGCAAAATACGACATCTGGCATTGGGAATATTAATGCCAAAGATATTGAAAAAATATATGTCCCCTTGCCATCCATAGATGAACAATATAGTATTTCTCGTTTTTTGGATGAACAATGTGCTAAGATTGACACTATTATTGCCAAAGCCCTAGCCTCCATTGAAGAATACAAGCACCTGAAACAGGCGGTCATCACCCAGACGGTCACAAAAGGCGTGCGTGGTGAACGACCGATGAAAGATAGTGGAATTGCATGGATTGGTAAAGTGCCAGAGAATTGGGATATTATTAATCTTTAGTTCCCGCCCCCATTTATTAGCACAAATGAAGGCGGAGAAACCTGTTT
>JAJQHZ010000007.1 GCA_021199475.1 Lachnospiraceae bacterium | reverse complement strand
AGCCTTGCCAGAGTCGCAACGTCAGAGAGAGTTAATTACTCCGGGAAATTGACATCTATAAAGGAACGCACTCGTACCAAGCGTGTCTCTCCATCCATAAAAACCTGTTCCTCCTTCTGGACATGACAATATCATTCTTGTCGTTCTTCTCATCCTATTTTTTTCCTACAGCCCGGCAAAAAACAATTCGTAAAAATCATCTTCTGCTTCCAGCATCGGCGAATTCTCACCGCCACCGTTTGTGCTTCGCTTCATCGCTGCATAGAATTCTTCACCTGCAGTAATGACATCCATTTCATACACCGGATACCCAAGCTCCCGGCACTTTGCGCAGAATGCCGAGAGCGGATTTTTCTCTTTCCTTGTCTGCAGGAATTCATCCCGAAGCTTCGCATCCTTTTGTGCTTTTCTTTTGATCTCGTCCAACATCTCTGCTATTTCCATAATGTACCATCCGTTTCTTCACTAAAATGTTTCTTCGCTGATAACGTTTGCTTACTGATATCGTTTCTTTATTGGGCATCGACCGCATCAGATAATTTTCCCATGCAGGTGGTCTATCTCGTGCTGAATAATCTCTGCTGTCCTCCCGGTGAATTTCTGCCGTTGCTCTTTAAAATTAATATCCTGATATTTGACTTCAATCTCTTTATAGCGGACGCACTTTCTGACGCCGATCAGAGACAGGCATCCTTCTTCCGTTTGGTATTGTTGAGCTTTTTGGGTGATTTCGGGATTATACATTATAAGATTCATAAAGCCAACGTTCACGGCAATAATTGCCTTATTCACTCCAATCATATTTGCGGCCATTCCAACGCACTCGTTCTCATGTGCCTTTAAGGTGTCGAGTAAATCCGTTGCCGTCTGACGGTCCTCCGGCACTGCCGGTTCTGCTTTTTGTGAGAGAAAAATCACATCCCTCATAATCGGCTTAATCATATCTGACTTTTGCTCCTTCCGCTTACATCACCAGCGTTTGGTGTGTCTGCTTTCATCTGCCTCTCGATCCATGCCATCAAGACATTTACCACATATTCCTGCTGTTCCCTGGTCAGTTCTTTCCCTTTCGGTATCCGATGCCATTTTTCCAGACAACCTCTGCAGCAGCAGCCAGTCGCGTGCTGCGCGATAAATACAGGGTGCCCTTTCATCGGTGTCTGCTTTCCATCGTTGACTGGTTCTGCTGGAGCCAGTCTCTTACTGACAAAATCGCAGGCATGGGAACGAATTTTGTCCATGCCTTTGTCCCGGACATAAGCTTTGTCGGCTGCTTTCAGAGTAAATCTGCTGCGGAAATTTGATTGAGCCAGCCGCGCAAAAAGGTTTTCAAATGGTTCTGCCTCACTGCCTGGCCTGGTGCCGTATTCTATTCTTTTTTCGGCAACCATAGGCAGTTCTCCCGCGTCCTGGTCATAAGTATATGGCCGAGACTGGCTGTAAGGTCGACTTACGCCGTTACCTCTGCCTGCCACTGTAGCTTGACTTGTTCTTTTTCCTGCGTCATCTTCACCTGAAAGCTGTCTTGCGCGAAGCGATGGAACGTTTCCATCGTCTGTCCCCACAGATTTCTGCGAGGTCTTTACCGCATCTTTCCATCCATTCGCAATCCGCCCAGCAAGCTTCGTGTTTCTCGATGTCGTCGTCTCGTTCCGTGTGGCATAAGCAATCGCCTTTTTCTCTCCAATCAGTACAAGAATTTTTTTCGCACGGGTCACGCCCGTGTACAGCAGATTTCTCTGCAGCATGACATAATGGCTCATGGTAAACGGCATCACGACAATCGGATATTCCGACCCCTGCGACTTATGGATCGTCGTCGCGTAGGCGAGAACCAGCTCATCCAGCTCCGTCACATCATAGGTGACGCGCCGCCCGTCAAAGTCCACGGTCAGTTCGTTTTCTTCACTATCCACATTTACAATGATTCCGATGTCGCCATTGAACACTTCTTTGTCGTAATCATTTTTAATTTGCATTACCTTATCATGCAGTCGATACTGCGTACCGCCGCGCTTCAGATAAACATTGCAGGGGTTCATTGCCTCCTGCAGAACCTGGTTCAGATTTGCCGCGCCGCAGGTGCCGCGCTGCATCGGCGTCAGTACCTGGATATCAGAAAATGCGTCTGCATGATAATAGGACGGCAGATTCTTCGTACAGTACTTGACGAGCAGATCCACAACTTCCTCGTTGGTCTCTTTGGCAGCAAAGAAAAAATCGGATGTGCGTCCACCGCGCAGATCGGGCATTTCTCCCTTGTTGATCCGGTGCGCGTTCATAATAATACGGCTTCCCTGTGCCTGCCGGAAAATGCGGGTAAGGCGGATGACCGGGATGCACCCGGATGAAATAATATCCTTCAGAACATTTCCAGCTCCCACGCTCGGCAGCTGATCTGTGTCACCGACCAGTATCAATGTCATTTCTTCCGGAAGCGCTTTCAGAAGATTATACATAAGCATGATGTCGATCATCGAGCACTCATCCAGAATCAGGACATCTCCTTCCAATGGATGTTCTTCATTTTTCTGATAGCCTTCGGGCGGCTTATATTCCAACAGACGGTGAATCGTTTTTGCCTCCATGCCTTGTCCTGCATCGGAGGTGCAGGATGTAGGCCGCGCCATCGCGCCATCAGCGCGATTCTGCATGGCGCGGCTCTCCCGTACAGCTTCTGACATCCTCTTTGCAGCCCGGCCAGTCGGTGCCGCAAGTATGATTCGGCACCGCGCTTTTCGGTATGCTGAAATAATCCCATTCATCGTAGTCGTTTTTCCGGTACCCGGACCTCCGGTCAGGACCATCACCTTAGAATCAACCGCCTGCCGGATCGCCTGCAGCTGCACGTCATCATAATGGATTTTGGAATCTCTCTCAATCTCGCGCATCACCTTTTCCACATCCATCGACACGCGCCGTTCGCCCTGCATCAGTCGGATAAGGCGTTTCGCGCAGCCGGTCTCTGAAAAATAAAAAGGCGGCAGATAA
The DNA here is from genome assembly GCA_021199475.1 of Lachnospiraceae bacterium. Lineage (GTDB taxonomy): Bacteria > Bacillota > Clostridia > Lachnospirales > Lachnospiraceae > Choladousia. Next base: position 5,041 of record JAJQHZ010000007.1, on the reverse strand, counting down.
ATCGCATCCTCATCCTTGATAACATCCGAGGTACGGAGCATCTCATCAAGCGTCATTTCCAACTCCGGAGCTTCCACATCGAGCAGCTTTACTGCCGCTTCAATCAGTTGTTCCCGAACCGCATAGCAGTGTCCGCTCTCCGATAATTTATTGAGCGTATACATCAGGCCACTCCGCAGCCGGATAAAACGGTTCTTCTCAATGCCCAGTTTCGATGCAATCGTATCTGCCGTTTTAAAACCAATTCCCCATATATCATCCGCCAGCCTGTACGGATTTTCTTCCACAATCTTGATACTTTCATTGCCGTAAGTGCGGTAAATCTTCGCGGCATGAGCGGTGCTGACATCATTGCTCTGTAGAAAGAGCATGATATTCTTTATCTCTTTCTGCTCCTGCCAGCTTTTCTTGACCTGGTTCACGCGCTTCTGCCCGATGCCCACCACTTCAATCAGCCGGTCCGGATCAGTCTCAATAATTTCCAGCGTGTCCTTGCCGAACTGCTGAACAATCCGCTTCGCAAATTTCGGACCGACTCCCTTAATTAAACCACTGCCAAGATACTTCTCGATTCCGTAGGTCGTGGCCGGAAGCGTTTCTTCCCATTTTTCAGCAGAGAACTGCCGCCCATACTTGCCGTCAATCTTCCACTGGCCCTGCATCGAAAGGACCGAGCCTACATGGACATCCGGCATGTTCCCGACCACCGTCACCAGATCACTGTAGCCTTTCGCGCGGCATTTGATTACGGAAAAACCATTTTCCGCATTCTGATATGTAATTCTCTCAACCACACAGCGAAGATTGTCCATGGTTCCACTTACCCATCCGTTCGTTTTGAAAGTACATGAAAAGTCCTGCAACGGCTGAAACACGCCGTTTTTGCCTCGTAAATTGGGGATATCTTAACATAAAACAAGGGGAACTACAATATGGATTCACAGAATACAGCGGCAAAGAATAAAAAGTTGAAGCCTGCACGAATTCCTGATTTTTTCAAAAGCCAGACGTTTTCCTCGCTTTATCGAAAGTTATCCACATCATTTGGATGTGTTTTCCCCCGGCTCTGAAAAAAAGTGGATATTCAGTTCAACTTTTTATTTCATTTTATCACCGCCTGTCGTATAATAACACTGTCATTCGAGATACACTGTTGTGTATCGACGAATATAAAGTACATCTTCATCTGTTATGGGTTGTCGGCGAAAACTTTCCAATAACCGTGAGGATGTATTTTTTATGCTCTGTCCGATTTCGCGTACGAGCGGGTTCCATGCCAGATACAACTGCATGATTATATCTGCTATCTGAGTGAGCAGGTAATGGTTTTTCATTGCATTGCTGTTCCTGCTGTTCAGATGCTCAATGTCATAAATCCCATTCTTCTGGTTATTGAAGCCTTCGTTTTCTATTTTCCATCGCCCTCTGGCTGCATTGACCATCTCTTCGAGGTTCTTTCTATCCAGTTCGATGTCTGTCAGCCATTGGAATACTGTTTTTGAGACACTCCCTTCTTTCTGCGTTTCCTTCCGCTCATATTCAAATACATTTGTCACTTCCCCTTTCCCTGTGACTGCCTCCACATGATTCGCATATCTCCCGGTTCCCTGCTCCTTCCCGATTCCCGTCACTTCTTCCGTGCCGCCGCCAGATTTGATCCATTCATAGCTTTCTCCAAGCAATCTCTGACGCGTGTCCTTTTGTGTGAAAATATAACGCCATTTATTTTCACGACACGCTGCCATGATCGGCTCAGCCGCATACAACGCATCCCCCTGCAGGCACACCGGAAGCCGCGGATACTCTTTTTTCAGCCGCACCAGCATCCTTTTCGCCGCATTGATCTCGCAGTCCTGTTTGGAAACATCCTCTTTTTCATTCTCTATGAACTCTGTCCCAAGGCTGATGATTATTTTATCTGACAGAACCAGCTTTGCCTCCAGCACTTTATGGAAATATGCCTTCGTTTTTTTACCATCATTTCCGGTTACGGTCTTCACCAGACAGTTCTCACAGTGCCTTTCCTTAAAGTAGAACAGTCCTGTCCCATCCAGTATTACCCGCCAGTATCGCCCAAGCAGTTTCCCCCTGGAAAAAGTTTTCATCCTGATCAGGCTTTTAACCATTTTCCTGCGAAGCCCGGATATACATTCCGGTGACAACTTCTCCAGATAATAGTTTAGTGTATCCGAATGAGGCATCTCTTTCAACTGCTGATGTCCACTCAGTATCCTCAGCGTTTCAATACAGTTATCTTCATTAAATTTTTCTTCCATCCCACGCATAGTTTTCACAGCACATATGTTTTTCAGAATTCCCATATACATAAGGTCTGCCTGCGTGTAAGTTACATATGACAGATGCCGCGGGTCCTCCATTTCATCGATCCATTTTGGAAGTTCTTTAAAAAAATGATACATGATCCGCATGAGATCAACAATTCCCTGGTCGCCCTTCTTTTTCTCCCGCTTTAGATTCTTACGTACCCATTCATTGCGCTTTTTCACATTTTTCCTCCTGTGCGTAAAATTTCTTTTCTATATTTTACACGAACAGGAGGGTTTTGTGGGAAAATACAAGCGTTTTTATCGCGAAAAGTTTTTATTCTTTAACGCTGCACAGAATAGAAATTTGCAGACTGACATTTTGATTTTTTATTATTCAGACATATTTCGGTCATATTTACGTGTTAGAAAGAGTGCAGATGTTGGAAGCTTTACAACATCTTTTCATAACTCACGCCTGGCAGCCCCCACACGCTGCCAGGCACTCCCTCATTTCAAAGAATTTCCCAAAATAATAAATTTTCAACACTATATTTATCTGCTTCGCGGGAATAAAGAGAGCAATGCGCAATAAACAGTTCAGAAAATATCTGCGCCGCGGCAAGTATCCGTCATTGACACGATTCGACAATAATGGTATGTTTTTGACAAATATGGGGATATGAGGGGAACTTATTATGCAGCCAGATAAGCAGAAAGAAACTCTGCAGAAAATAGAGCAGTTTAACGATCAGGAATCTGATAAAGAAACAGAAATAATAGAAGAATCCGTCCTCCTGCTTTCGGAAGATGACGACAGCCTGCCTCAAGAAGACCAAAACAATGACGACCTTCTGGACGATGCCGAAATTCTGGAAGGAGTCAGAACAGAAGACCCTGTGCGTATGTATCTGAAGGAGATCGGTTCTTTTCCTCTGCTTACTCCGGATGAGGAAATTGAGTTGGCAAAAAGAATCGCTGACGGAGATAATGAAGCAAAGGAAAAGCTGATCAACGCGAACCTGCGTCTCGTGGTCAGCGTCGCAAAAAAATTTACAAACCACGGTCTTGCTTTCCTCGATCTTATTCAGGAGGGCAACATCGGCCTGATGAAAGCCGTTGAGAAATATAATTACACAATGGGCTATAAATTCAGCACCTACGCGACCTGGTGGATTCGCCAGGCAATTACGCGCAGCATAGCCGATAACGGCCGTACTATCCGTGTTCCTGTTCATATGCACGAGCAAATCAACCGCGTGCTGAAAGCCAGAAAATCCCTGGCTGTAGAGCTGGGCCACGATCCTTCCTCTGCAGAACTGGCACGGCATCTGAATATGTCAATCCCTCACGTAGAGCAGATCCTGGCAACATCAAGCGAAACGGTCTCTCTGGACAGCCCGGTAGGCGAAGACGACGGCGCGGAGCTGGGAGACTTCGTAGAAGACCAACGCTCCCTCTCTCCGGAAGAATCTGCTGTATATACCATGTTGCAGCAGGAAATGAGCAAAGTGCTGGATACGCTGCCGGACCGGGAGCGTGATGTTGTCCGCCTCCGGTTTGGGTTTGTTGACGGACGCATATGGACACTGGAGGAAATCGGCGAGCAGTACCATGTCACGAGGGAGCGCATCCGGCAGATTGAGGCAAAAGCACTGCGGAAGCTGCGGCGTCCATCGAAGCGATTACAGCTTGCAGATTTCCTGTGAGCATGAAGAAACCTTTCAAGGCAATGAGTTATTACTGCCGCTCTCGTGTCGATTGCCGAATAAGTAAATTAGATGTGGTAACATAGGTCTGTATTTGCATATTCGGGTTATGGATCATCTGGACAAGAAACTTGCCTGCCTGTACCCCCATATCGCGTACATTAATGTCTACTACTGTCAGAGGCGGATCAATTATCTGCGAAAAAGGATAATCATCAAACGCGATCACGCCTATATCATCTGGAATCCGCATTTTTCTCTCCTGTATCGCTGCCACACAGCCAAGCGCTATGTAATTATTGGCACATACTATCGCTTCCGGAAGCATTCGTTCCTCCAAAAGCTGACTGGACATCCGATACCCGTCTGCCCGGGTAGATTCCCCCAGCCAGATATACTGATCCTCCAGCGGAATCCCGGCATCCTGAAGGCTCTGCTTCACACCTTTCAATCGGTCCGCAGATCCAAGATCATAATATTGTCCGCCCAGAAAGGCAATCCGTCTGTAGCCAGCCGAAATCAAATAAGACGCAGCAACTGTCCCCGAATAAACATTATTGTTATCAATCCAGCATACCTGAGACTCAAAATTGGGGGCTCCAAGCACAATGTGCGGAAAATGAGCCCGCGTCAAAAGCCCTGACAACGCATGAGTCATTACCGAAATGTGAATGACAAGCGCGTCCGAGCTTTTTCTCGCAATGATTTCTTCCGCAGCATCATATGAAGTTTTTTCATCTGCACCCCTTAAAACCAGACGATAGCCTTTTTGTCTGAGGGATTCTTCCAGCCCCGCCAATGTTTCAAGCATATGGGGATTCTGGAATGCCACGTCAGGCGCAAGGTTGGTAAGCACCGTAACCACTTTTGTCGTCCCTTTTGCAAAACTTTGCGCGCTCGTACTCGGATAATAGTTCATCTGGCGCATTACAGCTTTTACATGCTCCGCTGTCTTTTCTGAAATACTATAGTGTCCATTAATCACCTTAGAGACTGTAGAAACAGAGGTTCCAGCTTCCCTCGCCACATCCCGAATTGTCACGCCCATCCGCGCACCTTCTTCCCGGA
>JAJQHZ010000107.1 GCA_021199475.1 Lachnospiraceae bacterium | reverse complement strand
AACAACAAACCACAATAGTTCTTAAACTTCATCCCCACCCCGTGAATAGTAACGGGCCTTTTTCATGAGCATGCTTACTTATGGCCAGCTGGTATCCGAGTTCCGTTGCCGGATCCAGCAATGCTTCATAGTCCATACCCCTTCTCCCGTCCTTCGTTATTTATGGCAAAAGGCAGAAAATATGTTTCCATACTCCTGCCCAAACAAATAAACGAAACGATTTTCGGAAATGCTCGAAGTAAAGCTTATCATGCTCCAACGGTGTACTTTATTATCCTGCTTATTACCCTGTTTCCGCCATTTTCCAGCTCACTGGTATCAAGCGTATATTCGATCTGCTCCGGTACGGTCACATTCAGCAGAATCTCTTTCTCCATTCTGGTCACCTTCACCCGGATCAGTCCTTTTACCGACTGATAGCTGCACGTAAATTCGTTCATGCTTTCCGGCAGATACGGCCGGATCGTCACCTTTGCGAATCCCGGTTTTTCGCTGAGAATTCCCGCAATCCCGTTGTAATACCATTCAATGATGTGCCCCATCATGTCATGGCAGTGGCTGCGCGGATTTGTCTCCCAATATTCCCCCAGAGTCGTCTCTCCATCCAGAATAAAGGCATAATAGCTCGGATGCTCTTCTTTCAATATCAGTCGGCTGATCAGCTCATTCATACCGTACTTCCGGGCAGACTGAATCACGTAGGGCAGCCCCACCTCGCCGCTGATAAACGCATTGTCCCGCTCCAGCACATATCGCAGAGCACGCGCGACATCAGCTTCTTTTTCTTCCGGCACCAGCCCCCAGTAAAGCGGAAGCGCTTCCACAGCCTGAGTCATAAACAGCTCATTCGGATGATCCCAGGCTCGGTAGCACCAGAAGCCCTGCTCCTCATTCCAGGTCAGGAGCTTTTGATTGTAATTGTCTTTGATTACTTTCGCATAGGCAAGAAGCTCCTCACGGTCTTTCGTCAGGTTTCGGTTTGTCGCCGCGCTTCCCGGTTCCGCTTTTTCTGGCTTTGCTGCCTCGTTTTCCGGCACCGTTTTATTTCGATTTGCTGCCTCGTTTCCCGGTGCCGCTTTATCTGGCTTTGCTGCCTCGTTTCCTGCTGTCGCCAAATGGCTTTGCTGAAGGTCTCCCTCTGCCGCCAGACTCATTTTTTCCAGCACCTCTGCAAAATAAGCCAGCGTCATCACGTCCGCGTATAAAAAGGCCGTCTCCACATTTTCCTTCACAAGGTCATTGCGCGGATTGCCCCAGTCGCCAAGGCCATGATTGATAAAGCTATCTTCCGTAACTTTGGTCTTCAGATGGTTCAGATAACGCATGCCCGCGTCATAATTGTCTTCTATGATTTTCGGATCACCGTAAAACTGATAATGCCAGTAGGTACCCAGAATGCTGGTGCTCCCCCAGGCAATGATGTCATAAAAGCTCCCCATCCCCGGCACCGGAAGCACATTCGGAATATAACAGGGACACTGCGCGGGCATCAGGCCGTCTCCCGGGTAGTACCGCCCGCCCTGCATATCATGGAACCAGTCGTCAGCTGTGTGCTGCCCGACGCGCATATCCAGCAGAAATTTCTCCCACAGAAGGCGTCCGTCCTTCATAAACATGATCGACGGAGCCATCAGGTGGTTCGGCTCCTGCCATGCGAAACGCTCGATGGTCGGGCAGTCGGTATGAACGCCTGTCGTCATATTTGCTTCCACCGTTTTTTCAATCATGTCGTAGATCTTGTTGTATCGCTCATCATCACAGGTGAAAGAGCCATCCGTCTTCCAGGCACTGGTAAGCGCATGCGCCACCAGATTGCGGATTTCGATTCCGCTTTGCACCGCACCGGAAATTGTCTCGCCTTGCGGCTGTGCAGCATCGGTAATCATCTCATCCTGTGTCTGCGCTGCACCGGAAAACGCCTGCCCGCCGCCCGGAATCATCTCGACCGCCACATACCGTCCCGCAAAATAGGTGAATTTCATCCGGAACCGCTCCCACTCTCCGTCAGGCCCCGCCCCCAGAATATAAGTCTCGCAGCTGTCCAGATTCATCCAGTTTTTCGCCATCTGATCCACATCGCCGTCCGCGGCCAGTTTTTCCGCCGGATAGACCTTCACAACATCTCCGGCGTGTCCCCTGACCTCAAATTCCAGAAGTCCGGACAGATTCTGCCCGAAATCGTAAATTTTCCGGCCATCTACCTCTCCCAGATATACTCCCTCATAGCTGTGAATCACCTTCACCGGCGGATGCTCCTGAGGAATCATTTCTTTAAAGGAAGCACCGCCGGTCGGCGCCTCCTGCTCCGGCACAAAAGAAGCCCGCTCCCACCCGGAAGCGTCGAAATCCGGAGTACACCAAACAGAAGCCGTTCCATCACGAAGCAGTTTCTTTTGCGGTTCTTCTTGCAGTTCCTCACTGCCGGCAAATATCTGCGAAGGGGAAGTTTCGGCGCCCGGCACGAGCCGCCCGTCCATCGCCTCGGAACCATATACATTGCTCATCACAACCGGGTGTTTCCGCACTCGCCAGTCCTCATCCGCATGCAGGCACATCCGGGTGCCGTCCTCAAACAGGATGTTCAGCTCCGCCGCCAGCATCAGCGACTTTCCGTAAGGCTGGTAAGGATTCGGGTTTGGCGGCATAAAAGGCGGGAAGGAAAACGTATAATGCTCGTCCATCTTGATAAACCAGCCGTTTCCGACCTCCGCGCCAATCACATTCTCCCCGGTATGTAAATCATCCGTCACGTCAAATACCACGTATTCGATCAGTTTTTTATAATCCGTCCATCCGGGATCCAGCTCATGGTCTCCGACCTTCTGACCATTTACCCAGAACAGGAATTGCCCCAGCCCGCAGACCTTCGCCTCCGCCTTTTTCACCTTTTTATCCAGCACGAACAGACGGCGTGCATAAAAAGGCGCAGCCGTCTGATTGGTAATCCATCTGCCAATATCGCTCATGGTCGTTCTCCTCCAATCTCATCCGAGATAGCTCTGCATTGCTTCCTCAATTTTTCTTTTTTCCACTTTGCAATCTTTAGCATAATCATTCCCAAAGCAGTGAATACAAATTGCAAACGATTTTGTAACTGTTCCGTATCTTCGCAATCAATTGGTCATTTCAAAATCAGGAAAGATTTTTGCAACCTGCTACACTAACGCAAGCTCCCTGATCTCCAGTCCATCGCTCTTTACTGCTCTGAGCACGAGTTCATACTCTCCGGCCGGCATTGCTATCGGCGCTTCTGTGGAAACGATCTGGTTCTGCGTGTTTTTGCACTCTGCGGTATCCGTCTGCTTCGGACTGCCCGCTATCTCAACGGTTCCGGCCGATTGCCCGTTCATGAGTACCTCGATCACGCCGCTTCCGGCACAGGTCAGGCGGATACCGGTCCAGTCCCTGTCACTCTTTACATAGCGGAATGTCATCTCATCGCCGTCGGAAATGTTCGTCAGCTTTTCGAAAAAGCTCTGCTTTTCGCTGCCGCATCCGCCAACACCCGGCAGGTCTTCCGCACATTTCTCCCCACAATAAATTCCCGCCTCCGCAGCAGCATCTGCTTCCTCCAGCCCAATATAAACGCTCCCCTTCAGGCCGCAGGCCTGGTAGCCCATGATGGTCTCACCCGGGCCGAATGGCTCTCCTACGCCCTGAGAGGTCATTTTCACCTCCGGAATTGTGCCGTCCGGCAGAATGTTAATCTTTTCAATACAGAGCCTCCGGTGCTCCTGCACACCGCGGCTGCATCTGTGGTAAAATACGTACCACTGTCCGTCTACGCACTCGATGGAGCCGTGATTGTTCCAGCTCGCCGGGTCACAGCCGTCATTGTCAATGATGATTCCCTGATAGGTAAAAGGCCCCATGGGAGATTTTCCTGTGGAATACCCCAGTGCCGTCGGTTTTCCGCGCTCCATGTCCGCGTAGACATAGTAGTAGGTATCCCCGATTTTCCGCATGGAAGAGCCTTCATGGAAGAAATGTTCTTCCTCCGTTACCAGATCATTGACAATCTGCGTCTCGTCGAAGGAAACCATATCCGGATTCATCCGCACGCCGTGAGAGAACAGCTGGCCCCAGTAAAAATAGGTCTGTCCGTCGTCATCAATAAAAATCGCCGGGTCAATCCCGCCGCAGGGGAGCTGTACCGGGTTCGAAAACGGTCCTTCCGGCCGGTCCGAAACGGCCACACCCTCGCTGTCATCCTGCATACAAAAATAAAGATAATATTTCCCATCGCGGTACGCGCAGTCCGGTGCAAAAAGCAGCGCCGGCTTCGGTCCGTCATCCTGTTTTTCAAATTTTTCCTTATCCTGCGGCATGCTCTCCAGCATTTTCCGGATAAAGGGCGTCGGATGACTCCAGTCAATCCCTGAATATTTCGGCGCGTCCGGGTCGTTGAACCACGGGATCTCCTGCCCCTTTAAAGATATTTCATGTACCGTCCAGTGCTCCATGTCCGACGTGGAAACCACATGATACTCTTCACTGCAATAGACGTCTTCCCGGTCATCGTAGCTCCCATAAATATAAAGCTTTCCGTCCGGCATCACATGCGCCTCACTGTCCGGCACATGATGCTGCAGCGGTAAAATCGGATTTCGCTGATTTTTGAATTCCATATCCGGATACCTCCGTCTTCGTTTTTTTTCATTTTAACATTCCAGAAGCGGTCTGTCTCCCTGATTTTTTTTCGGTATTTTCCTGCGGATTTTCCGATGTTATTCAGACTCCTGCGATCTGAGCAACTAGGAGAATCTATTACGAGTATTCGCCTTCCTCACTGCAAATGACCGAATATTCCAGCCATTCTTCTTTCGATAGCGTATGGATGAAATAACTCTGCGTCGGAATAAATCCGTAATTAACCGGATAATCATCTCCGGCTGGCAATGCATGCCACACAACTTTCGGAATCAATTCTTCAATAACACTATACTCCGCCGCCTGTGTTCCGTTGCACATCACATTTGCCGCTCCGGTCGCGGTAGAGAGGCACACGGCTTCCGTCAGGCCTAATCCCCGTTCTTCCGGTGTAGAAAGAGAAGTTCCCATCAGCTCCGGCCGCAAAAGATAACAATGCTGCTACCTTCTTTTCCATGTCCTCAATAAAGCCCTTATTTTTTTATCTTTTCTATCCGACATGTGTGTTTCTTATTTGGATCATCTTTGCTGTAATTTATTCCAGCGAGCAGGATGTCTCCTTTGTAATTCTTAAAGAAGTCTGCGTAATTGCGGTTTTTAGCCTGTTCTTTCGCAGTTTCGGCGAACTGGTTATATTTTAATTCTATTATCATTGCCGGGGTGGTTACACCATTTCTCGGTACAAATACGATATCTGCAAAACCTTTGCCTGCCGGTACTTCCCTGTGCATAGTGTATGTTTTCCTTGCAGAATAATAGGCAATTGCATCCTGTCACTGGAAACCGCCATGGTACAGCGCTTTAACGATGACAAAGCGTTTTTCATAACCATGACAGTGCTGACCGGCAGCGGTGTCTCATTTCCACAATAGCGGTCAGCATGATTGTGGTTTCGCGGAAATATTTAAGTCGAAACTCATAAAAATCTATTTTTAAAAACTGCCAGTATTTTTTCCGCCACCTTCCTTACTTCCGCAAATCCCTGCGCACATAATTCTTCCGCTGACTGAAACAATGCCTGTTCGAGTTCCGCAATCATCCAGTCAAAATGATCCATAGCAATACCAGAACCCAGCCCGACCCTTTTAGCCTCTTTTTTAAAGTCCTCTCTTGTAATATCCCATACATTGTAAACATCATTAATCCCAAGTGACATCCGCTCTGTACTGCTATTATAAATCAGGGTACTGATGATGTCATATGCCGGTGCAAGACGTATTTTTTTCATATCTTTGCTGTAGATCAGTGACAGATTCTTTATATGGTTATCCGTATTTCCTATCAAATAATTAAAAACACAGATATCCCACAGCCTTAACAAATCCTCCATTGGATTGGCAGAATACATTCGCAGAAGCCGAAACATTTTTTCCAGATATCCCTCTCCTGCCTTTTCGTATTTAAAAGCAGACGGAATTCCCAGCGCCTGTGCAAAATCCTCCTGATGCAGTCTGAATGGCATCGAAATGCCGTTTAAAGATCTCCCTTCAGCCGCAAATTCCCGATCATAACGCCTTGTCGCAAACAGAACGCACTCCCCTGCTGCATTATCAAATGAAACCACAAAACTTTTCGGAATCTTCAGCCCAAGTTTCTCAGCTGTTTTCAGGCATAATTGCTCATTCGTCACTATTTGTTCAAGTCTCACATGACTTTGTTTCACGATATGTGTACTGGGTGCACTTCCGACCGGCAGATACCATTTCTTCTCCGTCTCCGAAAAGTATAGTCCCGCTTTTCCGGATGCTCCTGTTAACGACAGGTGTGATTTTGTCACAAGTGCGGCGGACTCTGCTGCTCCTTCCAGGGCAAAACGTTTCAGAATTTCATCCGATATTTGCTCATATGAAGCAGCAGGAGGCTCAGCTCCATCCTTCAAAATGCGAATTGCCCCCAGACACTCGTCGCCAAGATTTTCCAGCAGGGAAATATAATCCTGCACATCAACATGCATTTCGCCCGCTATACATCGTCTGGTATATCCTTCCGGAAGCAGCCCTTCAAAAAAACAGCGTGTCCTTTCAGGCGAATAAGGTTCTTCTGAAAATGGAAGCGCTAAAGAAATCGGCCTATATTCCGGCTGTGATTGATATGCAGAATCGTAAACAAATCTCGCATCCTCTGAGCCTGTTCCCTCAATCCGGCCAACCAGAACTTCCTGACCCTGTACTTCCAACATTACTATTAACCGCAATTCTTTATCACCTCCGGTTAAATCGAATTACCTGTTTTCAATAAACAGATCCATTCCCAATACCTGCAGCAGCTGAAGAACCTTCTCCACTTCTACAGTCGGTTTTCCATTTTCTACATCAGAAATAAAACTAATGCTTAACCCCGTAAATTCAGACACATACGCCTGTGTATAATGCAGTTCTTTTCTTCGGCTGCGGATCGCCGCGCCAATATCTGAGGCTTCCAAAATTTTCATATAAACCTGCTTTCATTTATGTTTATATAAACGTATCCATCGGCTTTTCTATATAATTTTCGCCGTTCGGCTTATTTTTAACTCATTTTAACACAGCAACGCCGTTCGGCTTGATTTATGCATACATACTATAAATCAAGCCGAACGGCGTTGTCAAGGTTTTGTCAACAGCCACAGAAAAATTTAAGGAAACGTTAAAAATACTATTTTTCAGCGTTTCCTTATGACTCCTGAAGTCTACCGGCAGGGTTAATTGAATCGTTTTTCTAAAAATTGCCTAAAATCCCGCTTTCTTCTTTGTCTCCTTGCGAATACTAGTGAAACTGTACACAAACGCCAGCACTTCGGAAATCCACATCGCATACCAGGTATATGAGATCCCGAGATAGTTCGTGAACAGCCATACGAGCGGCACAAGCACGACCAGCTGGCGAATCGCGCCGCCGATCATGTTGATCACTCCTTTGCCAAGGCCCGATGCAAAGTAGCCAAAGATAATCGTCATGGTGGCAAATACAAAGGTCACCGAAATGATCCGCAGTGCCGGAACACCGATTGCGAGCATCTCTTCACTTGCAGCGAACAGGCCGAGCAGCTGCTTCGGAAACGCCAGGAAGATGGCGGTACCAATCAGTGCCATCGCGATACCGGCCGGAACAACACATTTCCATGCCTGTCTGATCCGGTCCTTATTGCCGGAGCCGAAGTTAAATCCGACAATCGGGATCGTCGCCTGTCCAAGACCATTCATCGGCATCATCAGGAAATTCTGCAGCTTGTAGTAAACACCGAAGAACGCGACGGCCGTCGTAGAAACCGACATCAGAACGGCGTTTACCGCGAACGTCATCACACTGCCAATTGCCTGCATTACGATGGTCGGCATACCGACGCGGTAGATGGCTTTCACGTCATCCACATTAAAATGATAGCCCTTAAAATGCACATGGATGACCGGGTTTTTCGTTTTATTCAGTACCAGAGCCACCACTGCGCCAACGCACTGGCCGATGACCGTCGCGATGGCCGCACCGCGGATGCCCATTCTCGGGCAGCCGAGCAGTCCGAAAATCATGATCGGGTCGAGAATGATATTGATGACCGCACCTGAAATCAGAGAAATCATGCTTAAGATCGTATCACCCACTGCCTGTAAAAGCCGCTGTCCATAGGTCTGGATCAGGGTTGTTTCACGAACATTTTCTGTTGCCATCCATCGCTTTGTGTAAATGA
>JAJQHZ010000130.1 GCA_021199475.1 Lachnospiraceae bacterium | reverse complement strand
ATGTCCGGTACGAAAGTACCGCATTCGCGGTACCATTACTGCGGAATATTCAAAAGCAAGGGAGCATTAAAGCTCCCTTTTTTCAGTATATGAACAGATATTTGTAATTTCATTATTTAAGAATAGTTCCATCCTTCACATTCGGCTCGATGAAATTTTCACGTGAGTAATCCCAGAGAGCCTGCGAACCCTGTGCGGTATTTTTGTTCCGCTCCAGAATCTGATTCAAATGTACGCCCTTTTCGCTCCAGGCTTTCCCGCCTGCCGCTGCGTTCAGCATAGCGGGTTGGATATTGTCCATGGTGCGTGCAAACTTCGCCTCCGGCGTTTCGCAGGCCTCAAATTCATCCCAGAGAGCCCGCATTTTCGCTCCCTGATCCGGCGGAAGCAGGGAAAAGAGCCGGTCTGCTGCGGCCAGCTCACGCTGCCGCTGTGTCTTTTTTCCTTCTTCATCGTAGGCGTAGGTATCCCCTGCGTCGATTTCCACGACATCGTGAATCAAAAGCATACTGATGGTTCGCAGCAGGTCAATGTCCTCATTGGCATACTCGCCAAGCACCAGCGTCATGACAGCCATGTGCCATGCGTGTTCCGCATCGTTTTCTTTTCTCTCTCCGTCCGACAGATATGTCTGCCGTCCGATATTTTTTTCCTTATCCATTTCCAGACAGAAAGCAAACTGCCGGCGGATGCGCTCCTCGTTCATTAACAATCGTCCCTTTCGTTTGTGATTTGCTGATAAGTATAGCACTTGAAAAAAGGTTAGTCCAATCGTCTGACAATAAGCCCAAAAAGAGGTTGAGAAAACAGGAGTATCCGTTTATAATGAGACTATGTATCCGACAGAAGGAGAATCAGATTATGAAATATGGAAAGTTTTTACAGAAAAAGGGTACGATCGGCTTTGTGGCACCCTCGTTTGGGTGCAGCACGGAACCTTATAAGAGCGCGTTTGAAAATGCGCTGCGGCGCTGGAAGCGGCAGGGGTATGGATTGGATCTGGGACCGAACTGCTATGCGGGAAATGGCGTCGGGATCAGTAATACACCCGAGCTGTGCGGACAGGAACTGACGGAGTATTATCTGAAAGAGGATAATAACTGCCTGATCGCCTGTGGCGGCGGGGAGCTGATGTGTGAGATTTTGGATTATGTGGACTGGGAGAAGATTGCGGCGGCTCCGGCGAAGTGGTACATGGGATTTTCGGATAATACAAATATGACGTATCTGCTGGCGACAATCTGCGATGTTGCTTCCATTTACGGACCGTGTGCGCCTTCGTTCGGCATGAAACCGCAGCATAAGGTTCTCAAGGATGCTTTTTCGATTCTTACGGGAGAAGGTGTGGGGAAGCAGAAGCAGGCTGACAGCACCCGATTGACAGAGGAATGTGCTGGTCATTCAAAAGATAGCAGGAACATAAACATATGTGCTTTGGAAGAGATGACGACCAAAGAGCCTGCGGATGTTGTAGTTTCACAGAATGGACCGCAGAAATTATACCCGACCTTCCATGTATATGGCTATCCAAAGTGGGAGATGGAAGGGAAGAAGGATGAGGAGAATCCGCTGGCTTCTTATAATCTGACGGAGAAAAAGGTTTTGAAGCTCTATGCGGGAGCATCATCCGCCGACGGCCGGAATCGGTGTACTCCTGAGACCGTCACAGACGGTCAGACCTCATGTTTCGCCAGGACGGTCGGGAACAATCAGCAGTATTATCCTGTTTTGACTGGAAAAGAAATTCCGGAAACGACATTCGAGGGGCGCCTGCTCGGCGGCTGTCTGGACTGCCTGGTGAATCTGCTCGGCACCTGTTATGATCATACAAATGATTTTCTGGAAAAATATAAGGAAGATGGCATCATCTGGTTCCTTGACGCCTGCGATTTAAACGTGTTTGGAATCCGCCGGGCGATGTGGCAGATGGAGCACGCGGGCTGGTTCCGGTATGTCAAAGGGTTTTTGATTGGACGGCCTTTGAGCGGTCTGGAGCCGATGATGGGGCTGGATCAATACCAGGCTGTGCTTGACGTAGCGGGGCGAAAGGGCGTGCCGGTCGTCATGGATGTGGATCTGGGGCATCTGCCTCCGTCAATGCCGCTGATCACCGGCAGCTACGCGGCTGTGCGTGTGCAGGAGAACGATATCCGGGTGGAGATGGAGCTGCGGCCGTAAGAATTTTACATTGCGGTGGAGGATGCATGGGCATCGCATTTTCTTTTATCGGGCTGCGTTGAAGGCTTTTATGGCTTGCTCTGGTCTGTTCGGCTCAGTAAAAAGAGCAAGCTGCCTTTACAGGCAGCTTGTCATGTAGATCGGAAGATATAGATATTCCCGAAAATTACAAATGTTTTATGCAGGACATTCCCGAAAATGGAAAATGTTTTATGTGAGGTATTCCCGAAAATGAAAAATGTTTTATGCGGGATATTCCCGAAAATAGAAAATGTTTTGTGCGAGATATTCCCGAAAATGAAAAATGTTTTATGCGGGATATTCCCGAAAATCGAAACTGTTTTCCGGGAACCTCCCGGAATATGGAATTGTCCTCGTATAAAAAATCCCGGGAGATGTCACCGATGATCGGTGTATATCCCGGGATGGTTGTTTATAACGGCAGCTTCATGGTATTCCGTTGATTGATCGCTGCGGCTTCATGGCTTTCCACCGGCTTAGAGCTTGCGGCTCCATGACTTTCCGCTGGCTTATCGCTGCGGCTTCAGGAATCTTTGCGGGTATTATAACCGCGGCTTCAGGTATTCCATCAGCTGGTCGACGCATTCCTCGACACTGTGGTCTGTGGTGTCGATGCGGATGTTTGGCTTCTGCGGCTTTTCGTAGGGGCTGCTGATGCCGGTGAAATGTTCGATTTTTCCGGCGCGGGCAGCGGCGTACAGGCCTTTTACGTCGCGGCGCTCACACTCCTCAATGGGGGTGTCAATATAGACCTCAATGAAGTCGTCTCCGATGATTTCCTTTGCTTTCCTTCGGTCGCGCACGAACGGCGAGATGAAGGAGGTGAGGACGATGAGTCCCGCGTCATTCATCAGCTTGGAGACCTCGGCGATGCGGCGGATATTTTCGATGCGGTCCGCCTCGGAGAAGCCAAGGTTCCGGTTCAGGCCCAGACGGATGTTGTCGCCGTCGAGGAGCATGGTGTGCTTGCCCAGAGAGACGAGGCGCTTCTCCAGCGCGTTCGCAAGTGTGGATTTGCCGGAGCCGGACAGGCCTGTGAACCAGATGGTGCAGGCCTTCTGGTCGAGCTGATTCTCCCGGAATTCCTTTGTGATATCCATCGTGTGCCAGGTGAGGTCACGGCTGCGGCTGATGGACTGCGTGATGACGCCGCAGGCTGCGGTTGCGTGGCTGATACGGTCGATCAGAATCAGCGAGCCGAGCGTTTTGTTGTGCTCGAACAGATCAAAAACCAGATTTGAGGAAACGGAGATGTCGCACTGCGTGATCTCGTTTTTGAATATTTCCTTCGCCGGTACCTCGCGGCCGGTGTTCACGTCAATCTTGTGCCGGATGTGAAGAACCGTGGCCGGGATTTTCTGCGTGCCAGACTTCAGCAGGTAATTTTTCCCTTCGACCAGCTTGGTGTCGTCCATCCAGAGCAGGGTCGCGGAAAACATGGTGTTGACGTAGAGCTCGGGATCCTTTGTGAGGACGCAGCCGCGGGAAACGTCGATCTCCGTGTCGAGCTGAATGGTGACCGGGTGCCCGACGCTGGACTCCTCGACAGACTGATTCCCTTCCAGAATGGCTTTTACGGTCGAAGTCTCATGGCTTGGCAGGACCGTGACCGGATCACCGACAGAGATGCTGCCGCTCTCAATCTGGCCCTGGAAGCCGCGGAAGCTGCGGTTCGGACGGCAGACCCGCTGCACCGGCATGGAAAACTCGGCGTCGGTCGGTTTCTCGCTGACATCGACGGTCTCCAGATAGTGGAGAAGGGTCGGACCTTTGTACCACGGCATTCTCCTGGACTTTTTGGTGATATTGTCGCCGTTCGTGGCGGAGACCGGAATAATCTGCACGCTTCGGTGCTCAAACTCTGCGAGGAGGATGCGGATCTCTTTTTTGATTTTTTTGAAACGCTCCTGACTGTAGTCAATCAGGTCCATTTTATTGATAGCAAATACAACGTGCTGAATGCCCATCAGAGAGCAGATTCTCGTGTGGCGGCGTGTCTGTGTCAGAACGCCCTGGCTGGCATCCACGAGGATCACGGCGAGATCGGCAAAGGAAGCGCCGACCGCCATGTTTCGCGTGTATTCTTCGTGTCCCGGCGTATCTGCGACGATAAAGGAACGGTGTTCCGTGGTAAAATAACGGTAGGCCACGTCAATGGTAATACCCTGCTCGCGCTCGGCCATCAGACCGTCGAGCAGCAGGCTGTAGTCAATATTTCCATCGTTGGAGCCGACCTTTGATTCCAGCTCCAGTGCATCTTTCTGGTCGGCAAACAGAAGCTTCGCGTCATAGAGCATATGCCCGATCAGGGTGGATTTTCCGTCGTCCACGCTTCCGCATGTGATAAACTTTAATAAAGAATCCATTAGAAATACCCCTCCCGCTTCCGTTTTTCCATACTGGCCGCGCCGCCGTCCTTGTCAATCACCCGGCTGGTTCGCTCGGAGGAAACGGCGCTTAAGGTCTCTTCGATAATCCCGTCGATCGTGTCCGCCTCGGACTCCACGCCGCCGGAGAGAGGGTAGCAGCCCAGGGTGCGGAACCGCACCTTTTTCATCATGGGGGTTTCTCCCGGACGCAGCCGCATGCGGTCGTCGTCCACCATGATCAGGTTCCCGTCGCGCTCCACGACCGGGCGTACCGCAGCATAGTAAAGCGGAACGATTTCAATATTTTCCCGTTTGATGTACTGCCAGATATCCTTTTCGGTCCAGTTGGAGATCGGGAAAACCCGGATGCTCTCTCCTTTATTGATCTCAGTATTAAACAGCTTCCACATCTCCGGCCGCTGGTTTTTCGGATCCCAGACATGATCCTCGTTGCGGAAGGAGAAGATACGCTCCTTTGCGCGGCTCTTTTCCTCATCGCGGCGCCCGCCGCCGAAGGCTGCGGTAAAGCCGTATTTGTTCAATGCCTGCTTGAGTGCCTGTGTCTTCATGATGTCGGTGTAGGCGGAGCCATGGTCAAATGGATTAATTCCCTGTGCAAGCCCCTCCTGATTGATGTATTCAATCATGTCCAGGTCGTATTTCTTTGCAATCCGATCCCGGAATTCGATCATCTCTTTGAATTTCCAGGTGGTATTTACGTGCAGAAACGGGAAAGGCGGTTTTTCCGGATAAAAAGCCTTAAGCGCGAGATGCAGCATCACGGAGGAATCCTTGCCGATCGAATAGAGCATCACCGGCTTTTCACACTCTGCGACAACCTCCCGCATAATATAAATCGCTTCTGCTTCCAGCTTGTCTAAATAGTTCATAGGTGTCTCCTGTAATAATGTTACGAATTGTTAATTTTTCTGCTATATTACCACTTTTTTGACCGCTTGCCAAGGTACTTTATGGTGTAATTCTTAAAGAAACTGTTAAAAAAGAATGCGGTAATACCGGGATCTGGGGATGACATGCATTGCTTTACCATAAAAGGACAGGTAAAAAGAAGGGACGGGGAATTCAAAAAAAGACAGCCCTGGCAGATTACCGGCTAAAGGCTGTCTTTTCACTTTGAGATTGACGAAGCGCCCATCAGCCACAGACATCTGTTGTGTCAGCAAGCAACAGATGCCCGTGGAATGCTGCGCAAAAGGATGAAGAACTCTTTACTCCAGCTGGTTCAGCTCCTCGATCAGCTCGTCTAGCTGCGCCGGATTGCAGGTCCCGAACGTCACCAGATTCCGGAGCGGCATGGATACCATCATCGCATTGTTCATTTCTTCGGAGACCGCTTCCTCTGAGGCGGAGGATTCAGTTGAAGCTTCAGCGCCTGCATCTTCCTCCGGAGCCGCGAATACAGCGAGCAATTTTTGCTGCCATTCTCCGATCAGGGGCGCGGTGCGCTTATCCGCCATGAGCTCTCCGAGCGTGGTATTTCTGGTTAC
Source organism: Lachnospiraceae bacterium (assembly GCA_021199475.1). Lineage (GTDB taxonomy): Bacteria > Bacillota > Clostridia > Lachnospirales > Lachnospiraceae > Choladousia. The sequence continues at coordinate 2,260 of JAJQHZ010000130.1, read as the reverse complement.
GTGCAGCGGGAGCATCCGGCTGTTTTCCAGATGAAGCGATGCCTTTGCACGGATATCGCGTGAGGATGCGCCGATGAGCACCTCATAGTCTCCGGATGACGCGTACCAGTCATGGAGGCTGGTGCTGTACCACGCGAGACTGCGGTAGTCAACCGTCATTGTGACGGTCTTGGTCTCCCCAGGCTGCAGCGCAACTTTTTCATATCCCTTCAGTTCAGCGAGCGGTCTGCGCGCAGCGCCGGTCTGATCGGAGATGTAAAGCTGAACCACTTCCTTTCCAAAACAGCTGCCTGTATTGGTGACGTCCACAGATACGGTTACGGTTTCTTTTTCTGTCATGGACGGCTGGCTGAGCTTCAGATTGCTGTAGGCAAAGGTCGTGTAAGAAAGTCCGTGTCCGAACGGAAAGGCGACCGCCATGTTTTTCGCATCGTAGTAGCGATAGCCGACATAAATTCCTTCGCTGTAATTTACTTCTGCCGCATCGCCGAACGCGAGATAGGACGGGTTGTCCTCCAGGCGGAGCGGGAAGGTCTCCGCGAGCTTTCCGGACGGATTCACTTTGCCGAACAGGAGATCCGCGATTGCGCCGCCCGCGGCCTGTCCGCCGAGATAAGCTTCCAGGATTCCCTTTACCTCATTTGCCCAGGGCATCTCGACCGGGGATCCGTTGTGCAGGACGACAATCACATTTTTCTGAACCTTCAGAATTTCCTCGATCAGGCGGTTCTGGCAATCGGGCAGCTGCATATGGCTGCGGTCGTAGCCCTCGGATTCAAAACTGTCCGGGAGACCGACAAACAGCACTGCTTTGTCCGCTGCCCCTGCTGCCTTGATGGCCTCCGCCGCGAGCGCTTCCTCATACACATCCCGGTCTGCCGCAAAGCCCTTTGCATAGGTAATGTTCGGGTTCCCTTTCACCTCGTCCAGCACATTGCTGACGCGGAAGCAGTTGATGTGTGAGCTGCCGCCGCCCTGGAAGCGCGGCTTCGCCGCGAATTCGCCGATAAAAGCGACCTTTTCGTCTTTCCCAAGAGGCAGAACCGATGCACAGCTTGAGCGTGAGGCAGCTTCATTTTCAGACTGACAGCTGCGGCCCGGCGCTGCCGCTTCATTCTTCAGAAGCACCATCGATTCTCCGGCGATGTGACGCGCCAGCTCGTGATCCGCTTCCAGCGTGAATGCCTGTTCCTCGCGGTGGTCCACATACTCGAAAACGATGTTCAGGATGCGTTCCACGGCCTGGTCAAGGACAGCTTCGTCTAAGGAGCCGTCCTGTACTGCTTTTACAATTTCAACATCTGTACTTCCGCCGGATGACGGCATTTCCAGCTCGAGACCGGCCTTCAGGCCTGCCACGCGCTCATTTACAGCGCCCCAGTCCGACATCACATAGCCTTCAAAGCCCCACTCTTTGCGGAGTACATCGGTGAGCAGCCACGGATGCTCAGAAGCAAACGTGCCATTCAGCCGGTTGTAGGAGCACATCACCGTGTAGGGCTGCGCTTTTTTCACAGCGTTCTCAAATGCCGGGAGATAGATTTCACGCAGCGTGCGCTCGTCCACATTCGAGGAAGCGCTCATGCGGTTGAATTCCTGGCTGTTCGCCGCAAAATGCTTGATTGAAGTGCCGACATGGTGTGCCTGCACACCCTCAATGAACGCCGCTGCCGTCTCACCGGCCAGGTACGGATCTTCGGAATAATACTCAAAATTCCGCCCGCAGAGCGGAGAACGCTTGATATTGACTGCCGGGCCAAGAACGACGGAGAGGTCGTTTGCCTGCGCCTCCTTGCCGATGGCGTCGCCGAGTTCCTTCAGCAGTTCACGGTCAAACGAGCAGGCGGTCAGACAGCCGGCCGGGAAGCAGACGGCCTTGATGCTTTCGTTGATGCCGAGGTGATCGGCGTTCTCATCCTGCTTGCGCAGTCCGTGAGGGCCGTCGCTGACCATCACACTCGGGATGCCGAGCCGCTCGACTCCCTTCAAATGCCAGAAATCCAGACCGGAGCACATGCCGGCTTTTTCTTCAAGGGTCATCTGGCTGATCAGAGCTTTCAAATCATGTGCCATTGTAAAAATCCTCCTGTTATCATAGTTCCCTCCATTCTGTATGTAGTTCCTTTTCTTCGAGACCGGTTCAGCTGCCGGGTCTTATAAGCACCTCGATGGATAAAAAGGAAGTACCAATGGATGCGGTATTTTTACCTATAAAGGTAACACGTTTTTGGCGATTGTGGAAGTGGTATTTTTCCTGTGA
>JAJQHZ010000068.1 GCA_021199475.1 Lachnospiraceae bacterium | reverse complement strand
AAAACGGAAGATACGAGGCCAGGAGAGGCCTGGGGCCAACCACCGACGCGCTCCCATTAATTATATTAAAAGCCTCCGGAATCTCATCCAGACTTGTGCTTCTGAGAAATCTTCCAAATTTCGTAAGTCGTTCCTTATCAGGCAGCAGTTCTCCATTCTCATCTCTCGCGTCAGTCATCGTCCTAAATTTATACAGTTTAAAAATCTTCTCATCCTTGCCTGGTCGTTCCTGCACGAACAGAACCGGCGAGCCAAGCTTCACTCTCACCATAATCGCGATTATTATGTAAAGCCACCAGAATACAAGTATCGCAGCAAGCCCACAGCAGAAATCGAATGGACGTTTGAAATATTTTTCATATGGACCTTTTGGTTTATGCTTTGTTTCCATTTCTCTCGACTCCCTATGAATTCTTACCGCTCATGCTATAAAGCTCCACACCGTGAAATCACTCAAAACAGCTCTTAACAATCTCAATAATCTTCTCCTGATCTTCCACCGTCATCTTGTTATCAGATGGTAAGCACAGCCCGCGGTGAAAGATATCGGCACCCACATCAATAGGCCGACCATCTTTTCCCAGCTTTCCGCCGGCAATGTAGGCGTTCGTCCGACCTCTGCCGTCGCCTTCTCTTGTAATAAAACCGTTATTTCGGAAAATTGGCTGCATGTGCATCGGCTTCCAGATTGGCCTGCCTTCGGCATTACACTTCGCCAGCGCCTCCAAAATCTCTGTTGGACAGGACTTACCATGCTCTCCGATATAAAGAGCATCCTGCTCTCCTCTGACCTGCCTGCACATGGCATCCTCATCGATCAACAGGCAGCTCAGCCAGAAGTTCGGCACAGAATTAACTTCATCATACGGATTCATCTTCACAGGCAGGTCTTTGAAGCTTTCTTTGTACCGCTCATAAATCGCCGTTTTCTGTGCGACGTGTTCTTCCAGATGAGGATACTGACCACGGACAACACCGGCGATTACATTGCTCATGCGGTAGTTGTAGCCGATTTCCTCATGCTGATACCACGGAGCATCCTCGCGGCTCTGTGTGGACCATTTTTTTACCTTCTCATAAACGGCTTCGTCATCAGTCAGCAGGCATCCGCCGGCAGAACCCGTTATGATTTTATTTCCGTTGAAGCTGCAGACGCCGACCGTTCCGAAAGAGCCTGTCATCTTTCCTTTATATGTAGAGCCGAGAGATTCCGCTGCATCTTCAACAATTACCGCACCGTGCTTTTCGCAAATGTTTCGAATCTCATCAATCTTACCGGGTGTGCCGTAGAGATGCGCCACCACCACGACCTTTACATCGGGATAGAGTTCGAAAGCTTTTTCCAGTGCCGCCAGATCCATGTTCCAGGTGTCGTACTCCGTGTCGATGAAGACCGGAACGCCGCCCTCATAGACCACCGGATTGATGGTCGCATCGAAGGTCATGTCTGAGCAGAAGACCCGCATTCCCGGTTTTACACCCGCCACCTTCATGGCGAGGTGCAGGGCTGCGGTGCCGCAGGATAGGGCCACAGCATACTTGCGGCCGGTTTTTTCCGCAGTCAGCCGTTCTACCTCGTTAATGTTGGCTCCAACTGTGGACATCCAGTTGGTGTCGTAAGCTTCTTTCATGTACTCCAGTTCTTCTCCATGCATGGTTGGGGAACTGAGCCATACCTTGTTTTCAAAGGGAGTGAATTCCTTTGTGACCATTTTTTTCATATCCTCCTCATTCCGGCTCTTCATCAGTCGGATGGATTTTTGCGCACAAAAATAAGAGTCTGCTCGACTCTTATTTCCGTGGTAAAACATACCATATTCTAAATTTCTATCATTTACACCTTTTCAATCAGGCAACTGTGTCTCTTCGCATTCGTTCCCTTAGCGTCTTTATCGTAATTGATTCCCACCAGAAGCAGATTACCAAAATACTTCTTTAAATCCCCTTCATACCGATTCTCGTGTATTTGCCGGATTGCGGTGTCGGCGTCCTTATCATATTTAAGCTCCACTATCATAACCGGCTTATCCGATCCCCTGCGAGGAAGAAAAACCAGATCTGCAAACCCTTTCCCTTGTGGAAACTCCGGAACAATTTTATAAATTCTCCTTGCCGTATAATATGCTATCATGATCGCGCTGCTGAGTGAGGCCTCATTATTATACCTCAGTATAGAAGAATTAGCTGCATGTACTTTCTCCAATGCCTCAGCAACAGCATCAGAATCGCCACGAAACGTTGCATCCAGTAAGTCGTCTGATTCCTGAATCAATTCTCCTATTTCTCCCCAGCCTTCCTGATCTGTGGCATCGCCAAAAGCATCTGCCACTTCCTGATTCGGAATCGAAACTGTTTTTTTTGCTGCATCGTAACTTAAATATCCCAAATGAATCAATAATGTCAGCACATCATCTTTTCTTTTAAAGGATGTCATATCATTCTGAAACGTGCTGATCTTTACCCTGACCGCTTCGCCGCCAAGCATTCTGATTATGTCCTTTTTTAATCCTTTATAATCCATCCCAATATAGGACGCCAGCGACTCATAGGTTTCAGATGATGTCCAGTAATTTCTTATTGCTTTTCTCTCAACCGCCTGCATGACAGAATTGGGACTGTATATGGAACCAACTGGATCAAGAAAATAACCGTCATACCAAAATTTAACTTCTTCAAAGTCCAAATCATTTTTGCTGCACAAATCCAGCACTTCCTGTTCCGTAAATCCAACATACGGTGCCAATGTGTCCGGCGCAACCATGGTGAACTCGTGAAAATCAGTCAGTGCCGATTCAGTACCATATTTTTTTATCGGAAGAATGCCCGTCATATAAGCAGCTGCGATTGTTTCATCCGTCGCTGTCCCGCCCTTAAAAAGTCCGCGAAGGAGCTGGATATATTCCTTTTGGAGCGCATCATCATTCTTTGCTTCTCGAAAGATGGCATCCCATTCATCTATTATAATGACAAATTGATTGCCGGTTTTGTGACTGATTGCAAAAAGTGCATCTGCTAATACACTCTCCTGTTCTTTGATATACGATGGATAATCTTCCCTGAGTTCTTCAATCACATTTTTCTGTATATTCCCTACTACTTCATTTACAGATATTGCAGTTGATATAAAACGAGTAATATCCAGATAAATCACATCATATTGGTTAAGATTCTGATTGAATGACTTCTTTTTCGATATTTCCAGCCCTTCAAACAGTGATCTTGAATCACAGCTCTTATCATAATAGGCACAGAGCATCTTCGCGGCAAATGATTTTCCAAAACGGCGGGGACGGCTGAAACATGTCAGCTTCTGAGGGGTGTTGATCGTTCGATTTACGAAATCGATCAGACCGGTTTTGTCTACATAAATTCCATTCAAAATTGTCTGAAATCCTCTGTTTCCCGGATTTAAATAGATTCCCATAAACTGCCGCCTCCTTCTCCTTTGATACCCTTTATTGATGCACCACATTTTTCCTGTATTTTAAGTGGTATCAATGCGAATGTCAATACTCTCAAGGAAATCCGAACCTGCTGCCGGTTTACGCGTGTCCGTCTAATTTTATCAATTTCCAATTGTAAACTCATCGGACAAATTTTCTCCCGGCTTCTTTCCCACCGGATGAAACGTCGGCACGATCTCCTCTACCATTTTTACGATATCCGGGCTGTTCTCGTAGCTTGCGTTGGCCAGTTCCTCCAGCTGTTTCAGGAAGGTCTCTACGTCGAACGGGATGGGCTTGCCGATATAGATCAGTTTGTTGTCGGTCTTTTTGATGCCTTCTTCTGCCATCAGCTTCTCTTCGTACAGCTTTTCGCCCGGGCGCAGACCTGTGTACTCGATCTTGATATCCTCATCCGGTTTGTAATTGGACAGTTTGATCAGATTCCGGGCCAGGGTGTCGATCTTGACCGGCTCTCCCATATCGAGGACAAAGATCTCCCCGCCCCAGGCGTAGGTACCGGCCTGCAATACGAGGCTTACAGCTTCCGGGATTGTCATGAAATAACGGGTTATTGATTTATCGGTGACGGTGACCGGGCCGCCGGCTTCTATCTGTTTCTTGAACAGTGGGATGACGGAGCCGTTGCTTCCGAGGACGTTGCCGAAGCGCACCGCCACGAACTGCGTGCCGGTGCGTTCTTTGTTTTTCACGCTCTCGACGGTTAACTTACCGTGTTCTGGCTCTTTGCCGGTCGGTGCGTTTGCGTTTACGAGGGAGTGATGTATATCCTCCGCTTTCGCCGATCCGGTTGCCCTGTGATTCTGCTGTGCTGCCGACCGAGGCGGAGCGGAGAGCATTTCCACCGGATCAGAGGCAATCTGACCATGAATCTCTTTATCCTTATGCGCATGAACGAACGGCAGCAGATCCCATCTTCCGCTTTTGCTGATCGCGTCCATACTCTGAATGACCATCTCGCAGAGGCGCTTACTTGCGCCCATGATGTTGGTTGGATTCACGGCCTTGTCCGTACTGATCAATACGAAGCGCTGAGTACCGTGCGTGAGTGCCGCATACGCTGTTTTGTAGGTACCGATGACGTTATTCTTGATGGCCTCGTTCGGGCTGTATTCCATCAGCGGGACATGCTTGTGCGCCGCTGCGTGATAGACGATATCCGGATGATACGTTTCAAACACCATATTGATCCGGCGGCTGTCCCGGACAGAACCGATCAGTACCACCAGATTCAGCTGCGGATAGTTCCGACGCAGCTCCTGCTCGATCTCGTAAGCATTATTTTCATAGATATCAAAGATGATCAGCTGCTTCGGCTCGTGCCCCGCAATCTGTCTGCACAGCTCGCTGCCGATGCTGCCGCCGCCCCCGGTCACCAAAATGGTCTTGCCTTGTATGTACTGGAAGATTTCCTGCATATCGACCTTAATAGGTTCTCTGCCCAGGAGGTCTTCGACCGCCACAGATCTGAGGCGGCTGACCAGCACTTCATCATTCGTGAGCTGATAGATGCCGGGCAGGCTTTTTAATTTGCATCCGGTCTCCTTGCAGATGTTGAGGATATTCTTCTTTTCCTCAGCGGTCGCTGTGGGAATGCAGAAATAGATCTCTTCGATGCCGAACCGTTCTGCAAAAACAGGGATCATATCCCTGCCTCCGACTACCGGTACGCCTTCCACATAGCGGTTCCATTTGTTGGGGTTGTCGTCGATGAGGCAGGCTGCCGTCACGTTTGTCTTCTCCGACTGCTGCAGTTCGCGGATGACTGTCCTGCCGGCCGCGCCGGCGCCGATGATCATGACATTCTTCGCCGGTGGCTGTTCTTCGACCGACGCCCTGCGCACAATGATCTGCGTGTAAAAGCGGTAGGAAAATCGGATGCCCACCACCAGAAGCAGCTGCATCACGGCTCCTACGATATAATAGGAAAATGGCATTCTGCAGCAGAACACCGTGATCAAAATGCTGTGCGCGATCGAAGCAATCACGGAGGAAGCCGCATAGCGGATCAGTTCGTTGAACCCGGCGAACCGCCAGATGCCCCGGTACATGCGCATCCACGAAAAAAATAATATCGATGCAATGATATAGGGCAGGATAAAGTGCCCATATGCATGCAGATATTCGCTGTTGATCATTGTGTACTGAAAATCAAACCGCAGCCACAATCCGAAAAAATACGAAAACGCGATGGCGATGGCATCGTAAACCATCAGACCGGCTGCGATCACTTTCCAGTGCCGTATCCTCATCTTTCTTTTGCTGTTCATTTTGTCTCCCGTGTCGTGTGTTTCATAACTCCCAATTCCCTGCTCCGTCTGTGCCCGCTCGGGCTTTGCATCTGTTCCAGATTCTTCCCCGTTTGGGTTTTGTATCTGTTTCGGATTTTTCCCCGTTCGGGCATGGCTCCGCCATACCCCTTCCTTTCCGCATCAGGGATTCACTGCGCGAATCTGTGATATGGAAAAGAGGCGGCCGCTGAAGCCTTTATGACGACCGGTACGGGCGGCGGCGACGGAGCGACTCGCTGCCAGTATCCGGAGTCTTGTCTGATAATTCCTGACCTTTTCGATGTTTCTCTGTAACTGTTTCGTACCTTCACAGTTACGTTTCTTTTTTTTAACGGTTCCTTACTTCATACTTACAGGCCCTGTCTCCCATCAGCCTGCGTACCAGCAGCGGGCTTTGTCTCCCACCGGCCTGCATACCAGTTCCCACTGACATTGTCCAGGCGCCGGATACGTTCTGCGGATAGCCTGCCTTTTTTGTACTGGCGGCGCTGCTGCTGCATCCATGCGCCCAACGGATAGCCGCTCTGGGAGCGGTATTTCGCCGGAATCTGCAGGCTGCCATGTTCTCTCTGATAATCTTCTGCTTCCTGGAAGCCTTTTTCCCATTTCATTTCGCCCAGATCGCTCCAGACCATGCCGATGGCGTCCAGACGCCTTACCTGTTCTTCTGTGGGCGGTGTGCCTTTGGCGGTACCCGCAAGCAGGGCGCGCATGCGGCAGATCCAGGTGCCGAGGCGGATTCCGTCTTCAGACACATAACCGGCAGGGACGTTGAGATCGCGGTGTTCCAGATAATAGCGGTATGCGGCCGTATAGTTCCGTTCCCAGTAGTAATCCAGCACATCCCAGATCATGCCGAGGTCGTTCAGCTTCTGTATCCGCTCCGGCGTCAGACTCGTCTGATGTCCGCCTGCACTTTTCCAGGCACGGATATCAGAAAGCCAGGCGCCAAGCGCGACTCCCATCTCATCCATGTATTTTGCGGGGACATTCAGGTCTCCGTATTTCTCGCGGTACCGTTTCGCCGCGGCGTAATATCGTTCCCATTTCTGATCCGCTTCTGATTCCCAGACCATGCCGATGGAATCCAATCTGCGGATACGTTCTTCGGAAAGAGAGCCGGGAATCTGCCCTTTGCGGATCCGTCTCTGGTTGGCGATCCAGTTGCCGAGGGCATAGCCGTCTGGCGTGATGTATCGGCAGGGAACCTTCAGGTCTTTGTTTTCCTGATAGAATTCATTTGCCTTCTGATACATCAGATCCCAGGAGGCGGTCAGTGTGTCGTTCAGCTTTTCAAAAAGCACGCGGCAGTCGTGTACTTCGTCGATGATTCGAAAGTGCTCGTTTACAATCAGCTCGTCCTCTCCGAGGCTGCGGTAGTAGGATGTCACAAGCTGCATTTCTTCTTCGATCGCATCCGTACTCCAGATTCCTTCGATATTTGACACAATATCGAAAATAACCGAAGATTCCTTCCTGCTGGCGGACAGCGCCCGTCCGATTTGCTGTTTATAAATAATCGGAGAAACCGTCGGCCGAAGGAGAATGACTCCGCTGATGCCGTCGATATGCACTCCTTCATTCAAAGCATCGATGCAGTAAAGGAGCCGCAGATGCGTGTCGTCGCTGTCGTTGCGGAAATCGTCAAAAGCCCGCTCTGCCCCAGGATCATTGGAATACAGGGAGTAGACGTGCGGATGCGCGTCCACCTTTGCGAACCAGTCCGTATGCTGCATCATCTCGTCCATATGCTCTTTGGACGAACAGAACACGATATATTTCCCGGTGCGGTCAGTCATATGTTTGTCAAAGATCTCATCCAGCCCTTCCGACATCTCCAGTGTGCGGCGCAGCTCTTCCAGATAACGGTCGCATTCATCGCGCACGAGCCTGCTCCTGCACTGTCGCACTCTTCTTTCGTATTTGATCAGATCCTGTTTCCAGGAATAGACGGACAATACATATGTCGGCGGATTCAAAATACCCCGGACGATTGCCTCTCCCAGTGTCATCTCTGAAGCAATATTTCCATCAAACAATTCATCCGCCATGTCGCGCTGATTATCCAGATAGCGGATGTTGGTCGCCGATAACCCAAGGATTGGGACATTCGGAAAAGCGGTCAGCAGCCGTGCCACACCCTGCCCCCAGCACTTCGCGCCGCAGCGGTGGAATTCATCGAGGATGATATAGGAGGGTGCGCAGACAGGTTTTCCGCAGATTGTAAGGATCTCTGTCTCACTCATCAGCATGAGCTTTGCATAGGTGCAAAAAGTGATATTTGGAAGAGGCACTTCTTCATCGCTGCCGGCCGCGTTTTTCAGGTTCTGCAGCTGTGTTTTGAAGATATATTCGGATGGGGAAAGCCAGAGAATGCGCTGATCCGGATGATCTGCGCAAAGACGGAAACCGATGAAGGATTTACCGGTTCCTGTAGGATGAATGACTGCTGCCTTTCCGGTCTGTGCCATCATGTTCACAGCAGCTTCATATGCAGACTGATTATGGTCAAACAGCACAATATCCAACATCCTCACCTCATCTACATGGTTTCAGTAAATGCAGGGCTATTCTGCAAAGTTACAGTACCAAAGCTATCCCTAAGTATGGTA
>JAJQHZ010000036.1 GCA_021199475.1 Lachnospiraceae bacterium | reverse complement strand
CTACTTGTCGTGGCTTTTAGGCGCATCTCCTTTGGCCCGGGTGTGACCTGTAACCAATTGTTTCGGCGTTACTTCTTTTTAAGGATTATATCATAGCCTTGTAGAAAAAACTATGGTATACTGTAAAAAAAATTGGGGAGGAACAGTACCTTGCGTTTTATGCATATCGCGGATGTACATCTGGGTGCCGCACCGGACCGCGGCTATCCATGGTCGAAGGACCGGGGAAGAGAATTGTGGGAAAGCTTTCGGCAATGCATTGCCGATGTGAATGAAAAGAAAGTGGATTTGCTGCTGATTGCGGGAGATCTGTTTCACCGCCAGCCGGAACCGAATGAATTGAAGGAGGTCAATTACCTTTTTTCCACACTGGAGCAGACGGCGGTGGTTCTGATGGCGGGCAACCACGACTGTCTGCTGCCCGGGTCTGCCTATCGGACGTATCCGTGGAATGAAAATGTGATCTGCCTGTTTTCGCCGGAGTGCGAGAGGGTACGGCTGCCGGATCTGAAGACGGAGATTTACGGGTTCAGCTATCAGCGGCAGGAGATCACTGCCCCTCTGTATGATGCGATTGCAGCTGAGAAAAGTGATTATTTTAAGATCCTGCTTGCGCACGGCGGGGATGCATCCCATATTCCGATCAGCAGGGAAAAGCTGTCAAAGGCCGGATTTGACTATATCGCGCTGGGGCACATTCATAAGCCGCAGGTGTTTATCCGGAATCTGGCCATGTACGCCGGTGCTCTGGAGCCGATTGACTGCGAGGATATCGGGCCGCATGGCTATATCATTGGAGAGGTGCAGCGGAAAAAGGTTCGCCTTTCCTTTGTGGAGAAGGCCGGGAGGCAGTACCGGAAGGAAGAGGTAGCTGTGACGGAGGGAGACACGCCGTTTTCTGTCCGGGGAAAAATTGCGGAAACGGTGCGCGCAAATGGCAGCCAGAATACCTATCGGATCACGCTTGTCGGGGAGCGTCATCCACAGTTTCGGCCGGACCTCCGGGAATATTTAAAATGCGGCCGGATTCTGGACATTGAGGACCGCACGGTACCGGCGTTTCACTTAGAAGAGCTGAGAAGGCAGTACCATGGCCAGCTGATCGGGGATTACATTGAGAGCTTTGGGGATGGCCCGAAGAACCTCACCGAGCAGAAGGCGCTTTACCTGGGACTGGAGGCGCTTTTGTATCCCGGTAAATGAGAAAATGATAGTGGGGAGCTTATGGAAATACAGGAGTTAATCATTAAAAGGTACGGAAAATTTTCGGATTATCGCATGATGTTCCGCCCGGGCATTAATATCATCAGTGGCGGGAATGAGACGGGGAAAACAACCATTCATTCCTTTATACGCGCGATGTTTTACGGCCTGAACCGTGCGCGGGGACGGGCGGCCCGGATGGATGAATATCAGCTGCGGCAGCCATGGGATTCACCTGGGGCATTTCTGGGCAGTATGCGCATTTCGGAGGACGGGGAGATTTATCGGATTGACCGCTGCTTTGACCGGAGCGCGAAGCCGCTGGGTCTGGTCTGCGAGACAAAGGCGCTGGAGTCGGAGCATCCGCAGGAGGATCTGGAGGCTTTGCTTGGCGGAATGAGCGAGACTGCTTTTCTCAATTCTGTTTTCGTTCCGCAGGCACAGTGTGAGACGGACGAAGGGCTCGCGGCTGAAATACGAAATTATATGATGAACTGTGAAAGCGCCGGGAGCGGTGAGATTGATGTGACACGGGCGCTTCAGGGGCTGCGCAAAAAGAAGAAGCAGCTGGAGCAGCAGAAAAAGAAGGAGGACGCCGCGCTGGAGGAAAAAATTGCCGCAAAGCAGGAGCAGGCGGATCAGCTCCGCCGGAATCTGGAGATGCTGAAACGACAGACCGGGATCGGCTATGATATTCCCGGGGGCTTTGAAATGCCGGGAAGCCAGGCCGGTTCTGGAATAGCTGACAGCTTTGGTACATCAGATAATCAAGCCCGGCAGGCGTCTGGCTCCGATGCCTCTGATTTTTTCAGGAACAGCAGCGGTAGCGCATATGAGGCAAATTACAAAAAGGATCAGCCGGATGGCGCGTCGGGGAATCAGATGGGAGAGAATTCCTCTGCGGTGTCGCCCGCGATGCGCATTCTGCTCTGTGCGATGCTGGCGATTGCCGGGGCACTGACGCTCGGCGGTATTTTTCTGGCGCAGACCGATGCACTGCGTATTTTTCTGGGCGTGTTTACTGTGATTTTCTGGGGGATGGCGCTGGGCGTGCATGCCCTGTTTACCCCGGCCAGGCAGGAAGAGGAGAAAGAGAAACCGGAGCCGGAAAGGATTCGTCCGCCCGGCCTTCTTGCGGAAATCCAGAGACAGGAGGAGGCGTATCGGAAGCTGCAGGATGAACTGGAGGCGCTCTATCAGGAGCATGTCCGCCCGGAGGGCTCCGGGCAGGAGATTGCCGCGCTGACACTGGCAATCGACCGGATCTGTGAGATCTCGGATCGGATTTACCGGAAAAACGGCGGACGGATCAATGAGCGCGCGTCCGAGATTCTGGGAGAAATCACAGGCGGCCGGTACAACCGGATCGTGATAGATGATACGGCGGAAATCCGGATCCACACACCGGACCGCGTGCTGGGGCCAGGTCAGGTCAGCGGCGGGACGATGCAGCAGATTTATTTCGCTCTGCGCATGGCGGCGGGCGAATTATTGAGCAATGGTTCGAAGATGCCCCTGATTCTTGACGAAACCTTTGCGATGTACGATGACCGTCGGCTGGAGGCGACACTTGGGTGGCTGAAAAAGAGCGGGCGGCAGGTGATACTGTTCACCTGTCAGAGCCGCGAGCGCGAGATGCTGAAAAAATTATGACAGACGGTTAAATATCTGTGCAGGCGATGTCATAAGGTATCGGCCTGTCAATTGCTTATCCGCAATATCCGCCGGAAAACCGGTCTGTCAGAAAAAGAGGTTTGGTGGAAAAGTTGATATTCTCATTTCGCGGGAATTATGCTATACTGCATGGAGATGTTTTGTGATGGCGCGCATTGGCGGCGGAAACGAGTGTCATAGCAAAGAGTTTCCGGCGGAAACGAGTGTCATATAGGAAAGGGTTTTCGGCGGAAACGAGTGTCGTATAGGAAAGAGGTTTCGGCGTATAACGGTGGAACCGGTTTCAGAAGAGGAAGGCGTGTGTGATGAAGATTTATACAGATACACCGGAGGGCTCTACGGTGGTGCAAAATTCTTTTATTGATCAGTATATGCCGCAGGCAAACGGGGAGTTTGTCAAGGTATATCTGTACCTTCTGCGCTGCGCGAACAGCGGTCGTGAGCTGTCACTTTCCTCGATCGCGGATGTATTTGAGCATACGGAAAAGGATGTCCGGCGGGCGATTATTTACTGGGAACGGCAAAACCTGATACAGAAGAAGCTTTTGCCGGACGGCTCGCTGGAGTCACTGACCTTTAAAGAGCCGGGCTGCTATTCCACCCCGATTGTTCCGGATGGAGAGCGAACGGAGACGGAGGAGCTTTACTCTGACGGGATACCGGCCAGCCCGGACAGGCAGGAGCCGGATGCCGGAGAAGTTCAGATGCCGATGCCGGGAGAACTTTCGGATTTGGCACAGCAGGATCTGAAGGAGCTGTTTTTTGTGGCGGAGCAGTATCTGGGACGGCCGCTCTCCTCATCCGAACAGAATGATTTTGTCTATTATTATCATACATTAAAGTTTTCGACGGATCTGATCGAGTATCTGCTGGAATACTGTATTACAAAGGGAACGACCAGCCGTCATTATATGAAGAAGGTCGCGCAGGGCTGGGCGGAGGCCGGGATCACGTCGGTTCAGGCCGCGAAAAAGGAAGGCAGTCTCTACAATAAGAATTATTTCCAGATTATGAAGGCATTCGGGATTCGGGGGCGCAGTCCGGTTCCGACAGAGCAGGAAACGATGTCGCGATGGCTGAATGAGTTTGGATTTACGATGGATCTGATCCTGGAAGCGTGTTCCCGCACGATGAACCAGCTGCACAAGCCGAGCTTTTCGTATGCGGAAAGCATTCTGGAGCAATGGCACAAAGCCGGCGTTCATACGATGGCGGATGTGGAAGCAGCGGACCGGACCTGGGAGCAGAAGCAGGCGGAGAAGAAGGCGGCACAGAAGCAGCCGCCCCTGAATGCGCAGTGGAACCGGCATTCGGGCCAGACGAACCGGTTTAACCGTTTTGAGCAGCGAAGCTATGATTATGAGAATCTTGAGAAAAAAGTGTATGGCAAAAAATAAAAATGGAGATTGCCGCAGATCTTTGAAATGGGGCATTTTTAAACGGATGGCAGCTTTGAATGCGGTGACGGGAATCGAACGGGCATAGAGGGGATATACGTATGGGACTGACAAATACACAGTATGATGAAATCATGCGGGAGTATCAGCGGCGTCAGAATCAGGCGAGGCGGGAGCTCTCCGCGCGCGAGCAGGAGGTATACGGCCGGATCCCGGAACTGGCGGAGCTTGACGCGCAGATTGCCTCGGCGGGCACCGCCTGCGCGCGCGCGATGCTCGGGGGTGATACGGAACAGACGGCCCCCGCACAGGGGCAGCCGGAGCTTCAGAAGCTCCGCGCACGGATTGCCGGGATCAGCGCCCGGAAAGCCGCGCTTTTAAAGGCCGCCGGGTTTCCCAAGGATTATCTTTGCATGAGATATCAGTGCCCGGACTGTGAGGACACCGGCTACATCGGACGGGAGAAATGCCATTGCTTCCGGCAGGCAGAGATTGACCTGCTCTATACACAGTCGAACCTGCGGGACAGCTTCCGGGATGAGACGTTTCCCGCGTTTTCCCTTGACTGGTATTCGGATGAAGAGAAGGACCCCGGAACGGGACAGACTGCCGCGCAGATGGCCAGGCAGGCGCTGGATGCATGCCGCCGGTTTGTGAGCGGGTTTGATGCATGTGCGGAGAATCTGTTCCTTACCGGAAATACGGGGCTGGGCAAGACGTTCCTGACGCATTGCATCGCCAATGAGCTGCTGTTGCAGACGCATTCCGTTATTTATTTTTCGGCGTATGATTTGTTTGAGCTTCTTGCGGATTCCTCCTTCGGGCGTGTACAGCCGGATGAGGCGGGGGAGCTGGAACGGCATATTTTCGAGTGCGATCTGCTGATCATTGACGATCTGGGTACGGAGCAGGTGAATTCATTTGTCGCTTCGGAGCTGTTCCACATTCTGAATGAGCGGGGCCTCCGGCAGAAAAGCACTATGATATCGACGAATCTGTCTCTGGCGGAGATCGCGGAGCGCTATTCTGAGCGTGTCGTCTCCCGCATCACGGGAAGCTATGAGATGCTGCGGCTGATCGGGGACGATATCCGTATTCAGAAGCGCCTGCGGGCAGCAGGATAAATGGAGCCGTGAAGGCGTGAGATTTCCTTAAAAAACAGGAAAATTTGGGAATTTTGGAGAAATAACAGGCAGATACATCATGGGAGGAGAAAGCAAAATGGAGTTCCAAACAGGCTATGAGCGGAATCTGGAATCAATACCGGTAGGAGATCTGGGAATTATCGCGTTAAAGAGCTGTGAGAATCTTGGCAATAAGATTGACCAGCACATTGTCAACTGGCGTTCGGAGCGTGTGCATGAGCACCAGGGGAGTCCGCTTCTGCAGGGCTATGACAAGGAATCTTATCTTGTGAGCACGGATGTGCCGCGTTTTGGCTCCGGCGAGGCGAAGGGGCAGATCAATGACTCGGTGCGCGGGAAGGATATTTACATTCTTGTGGATGTCTGCAATTACAGCCTTACGTACCAGCTGGGAGGCTATACGAACCGGATGTCGCCGGACGACCATTATCAGGATCTGAAGCGCGTGATTGCCGCGATTGGCGGGAAAGCCAGGAGAGTCAATGTTATTATGCCGTTCCTCTATGAGAGCCGCCAGTTCACACGGGCGGGACGGGAATCCCTGGACTGCGGGCTTGCCCTTCAGGAGCTGGTGAAAATGGGCGTGGAGAACATTATCACCTTTGATGCGCATGATCCGCGGGTACAGAACGCCATTCCGCTCCATGGATTTGAAAATATTCTCCCTGTATATCAGTTCATCAAGGGGCTGTTCCGCGCGGCTCCGGATCTGAAGATTGATCCGGATTCCCTGATGATCATCAGTCCGGATGAGGGCGCGGCGGGGCGCGCGATCTATATGGCGAACCTGCTCGGCGTGGATATGGGGATGTTTTATAAACGGCGGGACTACGCGCGCGTGGTGAATGGAAAGCACCCGGTGGTCGCGCATGAATTCCTCGGCAGAGATTTGAGCGGAAAGGATGTCGTCCTGCTCGATGATATGATCGTCAGCGGCAACAGCATGCTCGATGCGGCCAAACAGCTGAAAAAGAGACACGCGAACCGCGTGCTGATCTGCGCGACCTTTGGCCTGTTTACGAAGAATCTGGAGAAGTTTGACAAGGCTTATGAGAAAGGACAGTTTGATGCACTGGTGACGACGAATCTTGTGTACCAGACGCCGGAGCTTCTCGCGAAGCCGTATTATACTGGCTGCGATCTGAGTAAATACATCGCGCTGCTGATCGATACGCTGAACCACGACGGCTCCGTCAGTGATCTGCTGACCCCGACCGGCCGGATCCAGAAGTTCCTCGCAAGTCACAAAAATTAAAAGAAAAAAGAAGGGGCATCACTGCCCCAGAAGCCGTTCCCCAATCCGCACGACATCGCCTGCGCCCATGGTGATCAGAAGGTCGCCGGCCGTGCAGTTTTCCAGAAGAAAGGTTTCAATCTCATCAAAGGTAGGGAAGTACCAGGCGTCCCTGCCTTTTTCATTGAGCTTCTGCCGGATCAGATCCGAGCTGACGCCGAGCGTATCCGTCTCTCTGGCTGCGTAAATATCCGCCAGCACGACCTTGTCCGCCAGCGTGAGCGCGTCGACAAAGTCATCCAGCAGAGCTTTTGTCCGCGAATAGGTGTGAGGCTGGAAGACACACCAGATCCGGCTGGCCGGATATTTCTTCGCGGCGAGAAGCGTTGCCCGGATTTCAGTCGGATGATGCGCGTAATCATCGATGATCGTCACGCCGCCGATTTCGCCTTTTTTCTGGAAACGACGGTCCGTGCCGGCAAAGCCGGAGAGCCCGTCCGCCATGCTTTCCGGAGAAATCCCGAGCAGATCCGCGCAGGCGATGGCTGCCGCGGCATTTCCGATGTTGTGCTCTCCCGGAACCTTTAAGGAAAAGTGACCGAGGCAGACCTCTCCGCCGGGATTCGCGCCGGTTTCTTTTGATTCCGGGCGAAGGGTTTTATAGAGATCAAAGTCGGCGCAGCCAAGCGCATTCCAGGTGACGTTTTCCGCGTGATAATCCCCGCAGCCTTCTCCAAAGGTCACGACATGGCAGCGAAGCCCGTCCGTAAAGCTCTGCAGGTCCGGTATCTGCGCGTGAACGATAAGCGTGCCGTCTTCCGGGATTTTTTCCGCGAACAGACGGAAGGAATGGCGGATATCGTCCAGATCCTTAAAAAAGTCCAGATGATCTGCATCAATATTTAAGATCAGTCCGATGAACGGGGTCAGGTGCAGGAAGCTGTTCGTGTATTCGCAGGCTTCCGTCAGAAAATAATCCGACCGGCCGACCCGCACATTTCCTCCGATGGAGGGAAGGATACCGCCGACCGATATGGTCGGGTCCAGCTTCTGCGCCATCATGATATGAGAAATCATGGAGGTCGTGGTTGTCTTGCCATGGGTACCGGCAACGGCCACGGAGACCGGATAATTCTCCATCAGCTGTCCAAGCAGCTCGGCACGTGTCATCATGGGAATTCCGGCCGCTGCGGCCGCCGCGTATTCCGGATTGTCCGGGTGAATGGCCGCCGTATAGACGACGAGATCAATGTCCGGGGTGATATTCGCGGCGCATTGCGGGATCGAGACCCTCGCGCCGAGCTCCTCCAGCCAGGCGGTCAACGCGCTTTTTCTGGAATCTGAGCCGCTGATCGGAAAATTTCGGTTCAGAAGGACCGCAGCCAGCCCGCTCATGCTGATGCCTCCGATGCCGATGAAGTGAATGCGGATGGGCTGATTGAAATTAATCTGATACATTTCAGGAATCTCCTTATACTATAATGTCGCGTAACAGTTCAGAACAGCATCGAAATGAAAAGATAGACTGTGCAGGTTTACCTGCTGTTCTGAATAGTTACAATGTATTATACGGTAATGATACTGACCGCAGTGACCGCAGCCAGGCTTCTCTGCGTGTTTTACGGATCTGTTTTGCCGAACGCCCGATGCAAAAATACCGGATGAACGGCTGCACTGCAAGTCTGATTATACTCATTTTCCGGAAAAAGTCCATGAAAAAAACAAATAGAAAAAAAGTGTCGGAAGAATGACGGGAAAATGAATACCTATATTTGCTCAGCTTGTTATTTAAGATAAAAATCCAGAAAAAATATAAAAATAATTGTAAAAAATGTTCACTATTTCAAAAAGGTGTGCTATAATCCCGTTTTCGACACTTTGAGATTAGAAAAGAGGTGGAATCCCTTGTAAA
>JAJQHZ010000165.1:25146-48070 GCA_021199475.1 Lachnospiraceae bacterium | reverse complement strand
TTCCGAATTTAGAGCAGCTCGGCAATAAAAAATCATCAACTTCACGGATTCAGGTATAAAGCAATGCATATCCTTCACTATGAGAAGGCGGATAATTGGCATAAATCAACAGTTCCGGAATTGCATTGTTATCAAGATAGATTAATGCAAAGGAGCAATCGGACAATGAGACTACCGAGCTTTGACTTCCCCATTTTATGCTGTCCTGAGAAAGTAAACCTGAATATGCCTTCAATGCCTTGCTTTTCGCGGATGCAGCATACGCAGTAGAATTGTTCATTGTAAATAGGAACAACCCCCAAAAAATCAGTATCCAAATTCTCAATTTCACTTTTTTCATTGCCAATGCCCCCTTTCCAGAAAATGTAAGCAGTATTCTTCCTCCAAAATCATCTCAACTCCATAAGCTGATGCCATCTACAAAATTCTCATCCTCCGCATGGAAAGACAATGTCGTTCCATCATCCATAACAAAAAGCTTATAATACGAAAGATCATCCGAGATATAACTGCATGACTGATATGCCAGTCCGGTTGCTTCTTCAAAAGACATCCCATATTCAATTCCCTTGATGGAATAATCGCATTCTCCGTTTATATTGACGAAGTTTATATTATTTGAATCAGGCCCGCAGGATACAATGATTGCCCCATTGCTATATTCGGTAGTTCCATCTGTCGCGCCAACATCATAAAACCCTCCGACGGATTCAATAAAGCTATATAAATCCGTTCCAAGGTACTGGCTCAAATCCGTTTTGGCGCTGCCTTCTACAGCTTCTAAAGACTGTATCCGCTCCCAGTCAAGCCATACCGCATCCGCAAAATAAGCTTCTCTTTCCTCGTCGCTGATGTTTATTGTTCCATTCGCGTCGCTATAAAAGCTCTGTCCATTATCCTGACCAACCTGAAATGCATATGTCAGCTCTGTCCCTTGCAAAATATAAAAGGATGTACTTTCAGTACCCGAAAAAGGCTTAGTCTCAGGAGAAACCAATATAGCGTTATAACCCGGCGAATATCGATACGATCCATATCCGTACCGTTCATATACTAGAACAATGCCCTCATTTTCCAACACAAACAACCACGTGTTATAGAATGGCGCGTCCGTCGATGACTGAATAAGCAATTCAGGAACAGAATCTGCATTTATATCCGTAATTGCATATTCCAGAGATGAATCGTCCCAGCCGACTGTGTAATCCGTGTAAGACGCAGATAACAGGAATTCTTCCCATATGAAAGCGTAGTCTTCATATTCTGCTTCTGTATTTGCTCCGGATTGAACTTCGAATCCCAGTTCCGAACCTGGCTCCGTTTCTGCCTCCATGTCCATTTCTTCTTCCGCACCTGTTTCCTCACCAATGATGATAATCTGCTCTAACTCATTTTCCGTATCTGTGACAGCCGCCTCATCGCCTATAATAATGATCTGCTCAGAATTTTCTGAAGAGTCCGATATATCGGCAGCGAGAAGTTCTTTCATCTCCTGATTTTCCATATCTGTCAGATCATTGAACTCACTCTCCGTTTCCCCGAATAAATTCGGATAATTTGCATTTACTTCAAAATCCTCCAGATTGATAATACGCAAAGAAGTCGCGGGACCAGCAACATCGTATATAGAACCTAAAATACAAAGTTCTCCGACATTATTGATAAAAGGCAATGCAGAAGCCACATTGTCATCCGATATAGTGTTAGAAAGCTGGTCGTTTGTAAACTTTAGCGTACTCTCGTCCATTTGATCGTATACCTGTTCATAATAATCATAGCTGCAGCTATATAATGCCTGACGAACCAGCTCCTTATATTCATCTTCCGACAAACCACAATAATCCAGAATGGTGCTATTGGCAGATTTTTCTCGTTCTATAATATCTACGTTGTAGATATAGTAATCCCCGGTACCAACATCAACCAACCCTTCAATCTCAACTACCAGCGAGAGTATGCTCCCATTTACGGTCCAATCATAGTCTATACCGAGGATAATCAATGATTCTCCACTCGAAACCCAATCATAAACATACAGCAGATTATTGTCATAAAGCAAAGTCCATATTTCCGTATTAATTTCCTCAATAGATTCGCCTTCAAGATTTATTTGGGGAATATGAAATTCATAAGTGCCGCTGTTTCCCGCTCCGTCTGTATACTCAAATACATCCGAATATGCATCTGTAACAAGGTTTTCGTAATCTATGGTCTCCTCACTTGCATCGGATAGAATATCCGTTTCGTCTTCCGCCAGTGCGGGACACATCAGCGCTGATGCAAGCATCATGGCTGCCATAAATAATATCAGCATTCTTTTCCAATACCATTTTATCATACCTGGTCTTTCACCTCCGCTCATTCAGAAACAAACTTTTCATCCAAATCAATCGATCGGTGCATATAAAAAATTCCCGTCACTGTCTTTGATGTATCCAGGATATCCATCGTATCCCATCGTAAAAAGATATTGATTCCCGACATCATCCTCTACAGTCACAGTATAAGCTTTTCCACTGTCATCAACACATATAATCTCCTTTATAGCACCGCACCCAACTTCCACTAAAAAGCTAATCTCATTCATACCAATTATCTATGACTTCACTGACAAGGATGAGCTCCCACTATACCCAAGCTGCCAAACTCCATTATTTTGGAAATACCATTCACTCCATAAATTCTCTACTTCTCCTTCCCCTACCGATAATATCAGAAACTATAAGTCTTTTGGGTACCACCGTCATAATACATAAAATAGTTTGCCGTCATCTTATAAATGAAAATATAATTACTCGTTGAATTGAGTGTAACCAGTTTTTTACATCCTTTTCCGTTTCGGTTGCAGCAATACAGGCTTGCCGTACCCATGCTATTACTATTGCTGTAAACCGTATAATAGAATTTTCCATTAACCAACCATTGACCACATGTGGCTTTTCCAAGCACCTTTATCTTTTTTAATTGTCCTGAAGAGGAAATCTTATAAAGGGTAATCTTGCGCGGTGATGCCTCCGTCTTGTATTCATTTGCCCCAATACAATATTTCCCGGAACTCAATACGATGTCACAGTTATTCATTGTTTTTTTGAGCTTTCCAGTCTTTACATTATAGCAATATGTAGTATATTTCCATTCATCAAAACATCCTCGTGTTATGTAAATATAATTCCCATAAATAAGGCTGATATAGAATGACGGTGATTCATACTTATAACTGCATATAATCGACGAGAGACTTTTAATTTTTACTGTCTTTCCGGTAGCCAGCTTATACCTGTACAAGGTATTACTGGAAATATAATAAATATACTTGCCATTAGTCCATTCATATAAACTTGCTCGAATACCTGTGTTTTTATACCCAGATGTTTTTTTCGTAGAAACACGCAAAGTTGCGTAAGCCGAAGAGGATTGTTTGAAATAATAGTTTCCAACCTGTATACACGATACTGTTTCGTCGTCATTGTAAAAAACCAGTTGTTGGTAAGAAGCCGCATCGGCTCTCGATGGTATTGAAAAAGAAAATGCAAGTATCAAAAATGTAACAGCTAATATGGGAAATATACAGATGTGCTTTCTCATTATCCGCCTCCTTGCTTCACAGAGCATTTGAGGATTCGTTTCCTCAACATCTACCCGCTGAATTAATTTGCCTGCTCCCGTATGGTCTTCTCCGCGGAATCATATACCTGCTGTACTACGTCCAGAAATTTTTCGCGTTCTTCATCCTCGAAGCCCCGGAAATATACCTGCGCGATTTTATCGTGATTAAACATGCAGGCGCTCTCTTTTCCAAGATATCCCTCCGGATACAGAACCCCCATATAGTCATATACTTTATCCTGCTTATTCATATCAAACGGGAATAATCCAATCACCATAATCTTTTTTGTCCCACCCTCAAGCTGCACTACGCTTCCAATTGGCAGTAATTCCTTATCTAATTTGTTTTCCATCTTCTGATTCCTCCTCATTAAATTTGATATTTTCATGTCTTAAGCTTCAAGCGAACAAGACTCGTTCGAAGCGGTTTAAATATAGAACATGCTTTCTTATTCTTTACAAAAAATAAAGTATACCCTGATAGTTGGATCCGAATGGATTTCTATGAAAATACACCCTTAAAAGTTAATGCAATTCTGGTAAATATGTTTCCATTGTTATATTCTTCAAGTAATGATGGATCCGAGCAGATATACTCTCCCGCTTTCGTTCCAAGATCATTTGCCCAGCTTTCTATAGAGGAGCTGATGTCTTCCGCAGATGTACCAAACGTCTCCGGGGATATAATGCCAAATGTTATTCCTGAAATGAGGGAACTGAGACCGGCGACAGACATCTCAACTCCCGTAGCGCCGGTATCTCCTGCGCTCCAGGAGCCGTCTGCGGAATATTTACTGATACTCTCCGCCAGCTGTGATGCAGAATCCGTGATGGTCTCAGCAAAGGTTGCCCACAAGCCTGCCGCTGAATATGGTCCGGTACTTTTATCTGCTATGTTTTTCAAATCATAAACAGACTTTATAACGTCTATCCCCTCTCCGGCAGCATCAATGCCGGCAGCGATCTTCTCTCCGGTCGTAGAACCATCCGTTGTAATGGTATCTGCCATACTAAAGACACCGCCCAGAAGGCCAATCACACTTCCAATGATCCCAAGTCCTGCTGAAGCCTTTCCAAATTGTTTTTCCAGAGCATCTGTAGAATCATAGGATTTGAGCATTTTATAAAGAGCATTCCATAGTTTTGAGCTGGACTCCGCAAGGTCACACCAGTCGGACGCCCCACTCCAGCCTTCTTTATCTCCCGTAAAATAATCTGCCAATTTCTCTAAATAAGAAACCAGTCCGCCTCCAAAACCCGCTTCCTCACTGTCAAAGTATTTTTCAAAATCTTTTAAAATCGCCTTAATCATCTGAAGCAGAACATCCTCATCTTCCGTATTATCACTGCCACCTTCGGCATCGGTAGAAGAGGTTCCGCTTTCTGTTCCGGACGCCGAGCTGCTCCCGCCACCGGAAATCGTTCCAACAGCTTCCGTTATCTCTGATTTGGTCAGCTTTCCGCCCCGATCTTTTATCTTTTGCTCGGTTTCCTGATAGCTCCCCATCACATCCGCGAGTGTACTTCCTAATGTACCTAAACCGCTGCAGCTTTTCTGAAGAGCAGTCTCTACGAGAGATAAGGAATTTGCAATCTGGCTTCGGTTTTTCAGATTAAAATTCAGATTGCTTCGAATGCTTTCGACTTCCTCCTCTATCTGAATTACTTTATTTTGATAATTTTGCAGGGATGACTGCTGGGCCAGCACCTTAGTCGTATCCACTTTCACTGAACTCATCCCGTCTTCTCCTCCCTCGTTTGTTCTTTAAGCCAACTTCGCTTTTCCCGTTCCGGCCTCTCTTTCATTCAAAGTCTGAAATAAATCCATCAGGAATTCTTCAAATGTAAGAGACATTTCTATACATTTACCTGCGGAATCGTTCGAAAAACCCGCTTCGCGGTACATTCTTGCCATGCTCTTCGATCGCAGCCCGAAATTCATCTGCCGATGCAAACCGCTCTTCCGGATTCAATGACAGTGCCCTGACAATGTCCTCTTTGAGTCTGGCATTTATTTTGATTCCGCTTTTACCCGTAAAATCCAATCGTTCGTTGTCTCTGCGCTCCAAAGCCTCCATCGGTCGATGCCCGGTCAGCATCAGGAAAAATACCGCTCCCGCCGCGTAAATGTCCATCCGCGCATCCTGCTTCCCTTTTGAAAGATACTGCTCCGGCGGTGAATAGCCTGGTTTTACCACGACAGAAAGATTTTTCTCGCTTTCACTATTCTGAAACCGAGCAGTTCCAAAATCCAGCAGCTTGATCGTATCTTCACCAGTAAGGAAAATATTATCCGGACCGATATCCCGGTGAATGATGCCTTTCGCGTGAAGCTTCGAAAGCGCCCGCAAAATCGCGCACATATACGTACATGCTTCCTGCTGTTCCAGCCTGCCATCTTCCTTTAGCCGCTGCTTCAGGAGAGTTCCTTCTATGTATTCCATAATCATATATGCCGTATGATTACTTTCGAAATAGGCTAATACGTTTACAATATCCGGCTCTTTCGAGAATATGGCTGCATTCCTTGCCTCTTCGAGGAAGCGTGCCAGCATCTTATTGTATTCTTCGGACTTTTTTCCGGAAAAAACGCTGACCTTTGTCTCATTCTCCGCCCGGTTCACATATCTGGATGGATAAAATTCTTTCACTGCAACGGTTGTACCAAGGTTTGTATCGAACGCTTTATAGGTGATCCCGAATCCCCCCTGGCCAATCGCTTCCCCGATAATATAACGCTCATCCAGAATCGTTCCCGGGCGCAGCTGACAAGCCTCTTTTGGCGCGCCTCCTTCCACAAAACCGCAGAAGGGGCAGACTTCGTATCCGCCTCTGACTACATGAAAACAATTGACACACAATCTGTCATTCCTGTCCATACCCGGCATTCCTCTTTCATGACTGTATAAAAAATGATCGTCCGTTCATCCTCGTTTCAGGAATCAGCTGCTTTTCGTCTGCGCCAGCAGAAGCGCCTGCCGCTCCGCATTGTAGGTTACCTGTGCCGTCCTTCGGATAATTTCCGCGATGCTGCGAAGGTTCGATGCGCATTTTTTCAGCTGCTCCTCCAGCTGCCTTCCTTTGCTTAGATACTCATCCGCACTCTCGCCGGTCCAGGACGCACCGATTGTGGAAAGGGAATTTTCAAGATTGCTGCCTGCAAGCGTTTCCAGCTGCTTTGCAAGTGCCTCGAGACGATCTGCCTGCTTTTTTGTTTTTGAAAAATCAATCTGAATACTAACTAACGTCTTTGCTGTCGTCATCGTTTTTCTCCTTCTGTCAAACCAATCAAAAGTCTGACTTCCTCAACAATGCATTGAGGGAAAATTATTTCAATGCGTCTGACGGAAGTGAGCTGCTCGCACCGGTCGCCTCCGTCTCCTTTGACTCATAAACATTCGCGATTGTCAGCAGTGTCTTCGGCTGTGCCTTAAGGCGTTTTAAAATTTCATCCACCTGTTCCTGCTCCTCCAGATATTTCTGGCGGCAGGTATCCGCGGCTTCACCAGTCCAGTAGCTTGATGTTCCGCGCACAATTCGAAGAATTTCTGAGAGTGCTGTCTCCATCTGCCCGATTCTTTCTTCCGCATCGCCCGCCCGGGTCTTCAGCACCTCCGGTGTAACCCGGATTCTTGTATTTGAACTGTTTAACGTACTGTTTGCCATTTTTTGCCTCCGTAATCGGCTTTCGACCGTTATATTTTAATTGCCTTCACTGCACTGTGAACCGATCTTTCACAGGTCTGATATTCGCTTCTCGCATACTCAAGCATCTGGATAAATTCATCCAATGCGGTCAGGATATCGCGCACCGTATTTTCATCTGCCTGATACTGTTCCATATAGGCCTGCTTCGCGCTGCCCTCCCATGAATCATTTAACGAATTCATCCCGTCAGACAGGGCATTAAACCTTGTCTGTAAGCTGCTTTTGTACGATTTCAGGCTTGAGATATCGCTTTTCAGCGTATCCGTATTTACTTCCATTTTCATTGCATCACGTCCCTCTCTGGTTATTTTCAGAATAAACAGGTTCCATTCATAACTCCCACCTGAATTTTACTCCCATCTGGATCTTCCGACACCTACATTGCTCTCTGCTCTGTTCATCGGTTGCCCGCCCAGACGGCTATATCTTCAATTTACTAATTCCAGGTGCAGGAGAGATAATCAGATTCATAAGATAAGTCTTCCTGGGTATTGGTCTTATAAAGACTACTACCGGCGGATATCTTCTTATTGTGTATTTTCCCACACGCCGCGAGACCTTCTTCTCACAGCGATCGTATTTATCCGCAGCTGCCTCTGTGAACCTCTGAAAGCGTCTGTATCCAGTTACCTTTCCCTGTGTAGACTGCTCCCAGATATTTAACAAGCCGCAGGCCGTCTCCAGACTCTTGTAGTTTTTCAATTGCCGGCGTATCTCATCCGTCTCATTCAGGATCCCGTTTATCGTCCGGATATCCCGGCTCATCTGATCCGAGCTGTTCCGCAGAGCATTTGTGTTTACTTTCATGGTCGTACTCGCTTTCTTACTTTCTGATGGCATTATACTACTTTTTCAAAAAAAGAAATTCGAATGCTGACAAACAACATACTTTCAGGGATGAAAAACATATCACTAACTCCATTTGCGGCAGAGCATAAACCGCTGTATTTCCATACCTTTTTCTCCAAGTTCTGTAAATTCGCAAAAGGGGCGGACCCTTATATCCGCCCCCTGACTACGCGAAGATTATTTCCGTTTATATCTGACCAGATCCAACTTTTGCAATGCTCTACTGCAGCGGATCGGTCGGAAGTCCGGAACTTGCCTCCTGTGCTTGGGTATTGGCCACATCATAAACCCGAGCCATCTCCTGAAGATCGGTCACATGCTCCTGAATCATTTTGTTGAATCTCGTGATATCATCTTGGAGCTGATTGAATTTTGCTGTATAAGCGGTCGCCGCTTCACCGGTCCATACCGAGCTGAGTCCGGTCACGAGTGTCGTCATCTGCTGCGTATTCGCGCTGACTGCCTGTCCGCAGGTGCTGAATTCCTGAGCTGCTGAAATTAATTTTTCCGGTGTTACCTTTAACGTGCCTTCCATAATGAATCTCCTTTTCTAATATAAAATTATTGAGTCTTCTGCCAAAGTTCCTTCTATATCTAACAACTATCGATCAATCTTCCTATAAAATAGTTTTCAACGATATATCTGAAATACCCGAAAATGTAATCTGCTTAGAACGACGGATTCACTCCGATTAATGATACGTTCTGGTCGTCGCAGTATTTACGTTCGTGGTTTCCGCAGTCTCATAGGCCTGAATAATCGTCTCCAGTGCTGTTACATACTGGTCAATCGCCGACTTGAAATTGTCCATCTGTGCCTTGTCCTGGGTAAATGCATTGTGGAATGCTGTCTTTGCTTCGCCTTCCCACATAGATGTTACTGTGCTCTCTGCCTGAACCAGCATAGTAATCTGTGTCTGCAGGCTCTGGTTGAGCTGTGTCAACGTTTCCTTCTTTTCCCTCAACTGTGATGCTGTTACCATAAACTCTGCCATGTTTTTCAATCCTCCTGTATGATTTTTCTTTGTTCCAGAGACACCGGCTCACGGAATCTCTGTATCTATAGCAAGCTTGTGCAGCTGTCGATAAAAAGCCCTCGCTGCAGATTCGCTTAAACTATCGCTTTTCATTCCATTTGTTTCTATTGTTTCTTTTGCTTCTTCTACCTCTCTTGCTTCGTTTGTTTTATCTCCTTGCTTTCTGATGCCATTTTACTCTCTTTTTTTGAAAAGACTTCACATCCTGACAAACGGCACGTTTGGTCGGATGAACTGCTGACAAAATAACGCAGATCGTAATTCCGTGGGCATTTCCCTTATCTGTTTCGCCAATCATGCGATGCAAAAACTCCTATCGTGGTTTGTCAGACGAGCAGCAGCCGATGCCCGGTCCGAATCCCGCATTCTCCGAGCGTTCTTCCCGCGGGCAGCGGTTTCCGGTCGGTATCACTGCACAGGATCAGGTTTCGCGCCGGACCTTTCAGTTCACACTGCTCCTTTTGCGCAATCATATCCGCCAGCTCCTCCGTGACGTCCCCTGCCTTTGCTGTTTCGTCCAGGCTGAAATCATAGGATTGTCCCAGTGACGGCACATATACATCCACCATTATCATACGAATCCCTTCCTTTCTCGTTCTGTTAGGCGCTTAAGAACGATTTCTTGCGCAAAATGGCAAAATTTTGTTTCCGGTTTATCCGGGTTAGGAACTGTCGCGAACGAATTTGCCCATCCTGCACCGCCTGACTCGCGAATCTCAGACCATAAAAGCCTCGGCACAGCCCGAGCCCGTTATGCAGCCTGTCAGACTTTCGATTCCAGAAATTTCCGCACCGCCTGCCTGCTCGGATGCACCTTTTTCTGCGTTCCCTGCTCCCGGATGAGCAGCCATGGGAGAACCTCTTCCTCAATCAAAAGGCAGCGTCCCTCTATTGCACCGGAATTCGTGTTTATTTTGTCAACCACAAGGAACACATCGTCTCTCTGGTATAACTGCTCCGCATTCTGATCGATTTCATCAAACGGCTGAATTTCCATATCCAGACTGTCTTCCTCTTCCGACAATGTAACTCCCATTTCATTAAAGCGATCCCATACCGAATTCCACAGCTCCTCCCGGCTTACGAGCGAAAGCCGCAGTTCTTTTTCATTGATATTGCTGTTCTGAATCATCAGAATTCTGCCGGACCTGGATGGATAGATGCACGTGGATGCACAGTCATCACTTCCCGGATACAAAACGGTCATCTGTTCACATTCCCTCAGAATTTGAAACGCACTCCTCAGGTACGGAACTGCCTCTATCGATTCTGTTTCTGATTCTGTCTCGGATTCTGCCTCTGATTCCACCTCTGATTCCGCTTCTGATACTGTTTCCGATTCTGTCGCCGCTACTGTTTCCGATCCTGTCTCTGTTTCCGCCGCCTCCCGCACGATTAGCTCGCCCTTTTGAATCATCTTCGCTACCAGCTCCCACATCTCCTCCTGATTTTCAGGCAGAGATGGCTCGATCTCCATCCCGCAGAAATGCTCCAGCCCTTCTATGGAAGCAAGCAATGTAAATTCCATCTGCGTGAGCACAACCGATTCTAATTCCATGCCGATGGTCTCCGATTGGCCATGCTCCTTTTTTCGTTCATCCATCCACCCATCCAGGCTCCCATTTCTTTCCTCACTCACAGATTTTTCACCTCCGCGCGATAGCTGCGGGAGACCGGTATCGTCATCCCATGCTCCAGTTCAATGCAGTTTTGCCCTAACAGAACCTTCTCAACCTTTCTCCTGTTTATGATGTAGCTCCTGTGGCAGCGTATAAAGTAGCCGGGCAGAACCTCCGCAAGATGATCCAGGGTATCGTAAAAACCGTATTCCCTTGCCGCACAGCGCACGAAAATCTTTTTCTCCCGGGACTCAAAGTAATAGATGCTCCCATACTCTACAATTGTCCGCTCGCCGCGCTCCTCCACGACAAAATGTCCGGCTCCATCCTGCTTGTTCAGCCGGTCGATGCACAACTGCATCAGATCGCGCAGTGTTTTCTGCATTTGCTCTGTTTTGACTGGCCGAAGCAGCAGTCCGCCCGGCATAATGGATGGTTTCAGATAAGCCGTCGGAGGGATGGAAGCATCTGCAATAATCAAAAGCAGCGTCCCTCCATGGCTTTTGCGAAATTGTTCTGTCCAGGAAAGCATCCCCTTCGCGGTCACATCTATGCACACCAGATCAAATTCCTGTTCCAGCAGCTGCGGCAGCTGTGCGGTCCTCACCGGCACCTGCAGGTTCCACATATCCTCACTCAGATAGGCCGCCTCCCGATGGATGAGGCGCTCCATTTCTTCCCTCTCATCACGTTTTGTATCTACAACAAGACCATACAGCATATGCTACCTCCCGGCCAGCGGCACGACGATGCTTTTCGTCTCCACGATTCCGTTCTGTGCGGGAAGCATTCCGATCCCGGCCTTTTGTATCTTACTCTGCTCCGAAAATGGGATATAGGAATAGTCCAGAAAACGATGAGCCCCCACGTTTCCGCCAAAGTGGATCCCTGTCTTGTAAGCAGCCATATTGTCAAACAGCAGATAGCCCGCAAGCTCAGAAACCTTGTCACTGTTGTATCCGGCAAAAAAGAACATCTGATGGAGCCGCCCTTTTTCGGAGATGTTTTCCAAAAATGCTTTCAGATTCTTTGACGCATCTTCCGGATGATAAACCTTCTTTACGAACGAGACCAGATCGTCAATGAAGAAATAGAGATTTTCCTCTTCGGACATCTTCGCGTAAATCTCCGCATCCTCCAGATCCTGTTCTATGGCTTCCCGCTTCCGCTTGTTTCTGTGCTGTACCATCGGCAGCAGCTCCATCCAGAGATCGAAGAGCTCCTGCTCCGTGCTCACATAGCGCACGGCAGCCGCATGATTTTCAGCCAGCGAGTCCGCGGTCCGCTTCAATGCTCCGTCAAAGTCAATCACGACAACCTGTCCACCCTTCGCCGCAGCAGCATGCATCAGCACACGGAGAAAATTCGTCTTTCCGGTTCTCGCTTTTCCAGAAACGAGATAACAGTAAATCTTACTTAAATCAATCCCATAAGGAGACGCATTCTCGCTGTCATAGCCGACCGGTAAGTGACGATCGTCCAGAATCTGATGCTCCACTGTTTCCAGAGCCATAAATTCACTTAAGACCGGCTTTTCCGGAATCACCGGAATCGGCCGTGCGCGCTTTCCGCTCCACGCCGCATTCATCCTCCGGCATTCCTCTTTGATCCTCTCCGCACGGGAATAATCGTCATCCGCTTTCAGGCAGAGAGCCGTCTGAAATTCCAGGACAGAATCGCCTGCTTTTGCAAGCCCGCGGCCCTTGACGCCGTTTTCCGGCAGTACATCGATTTGAAAGGTATGGAGCGCATCTGCATACTGAAATTTATCCCCCAGAGCCAGACAGATATTTGTCCGGATGTTGTCCCCCACCCGATTTGGAATATCCATCATTCCGAATCCAAGAGACGCTGTTACCAGGAAAATACCATAGCCGGCGCCGTTTCTCGAAATCTGAACCAGCTGGTCCTCATAGGCGTGACTGGTTTTCTCCGCAAAATTGGAAAACTGATCAATTACAATCACAACCGCAGGAATCGTCACTCCGTGTGCCCGGACATACTGCTCATAGCTTCCGCCTTTGAGAATCTCTTTGCGCTCGTTCATCATCTCCTTCATCATATTGAAAAACTTCGCGCATGTTTCCAGATCATTCTCATGGATGACCCCGCCCACATGCGCAAGACCCTCAAACGCGCCCAGCATGTTGCTGCTGAAATCCAGAAGGTAGAAATTGACATAATCCGGTGCGTATTTGTGCACCATAGAATATACGAAGGACTGCAGGAAGGTGCTCTTCCCGCTGACTACCGTTCCCAAAATCGCATGGTTGCCGCCCTCCGAGAGGCTCAGCCGAAGAACGTTTTGTGCCTGATTGACCGGATCGTCCAGAAGACCAATCGGCGCCTCCAGCTTCCAGAGACCCTGGGGCTGTCTCCACCTTTTCCCGTCAAAGCACTCCTGCTTAAAGCCGTCGAGATCGGAAAGCTCCATCTGCTCCGGTAAAACCGGCATCCAGAGCTGGAAACGATGATTGTATCCATTTTGCATGGCTGTTTTTGCCAGATACTCTACTACAGCATCGAGCTGCGTCTTTTCCTGCACCCGGGAGGCACCCTTTTGGGCGGATTTTTCCCGCTTGTTTTTCGATCGATTTCCAATCAGAGCAGCCTTCCCGGTCAGAGAATACATCCTTGCAATTTCTGTGCGGACACTGCCCTCTTCTTCATCGTAAGCGGCCCCGCTGAATCCGGACTGGAACAGCTCGTAGACTTCATCGTTTCCAACCTGCAGATAGCAGCGGCCCGCCTGCGTGATATATGCCGCATCCGGTTTGTGAAGCATATCGTTGCTGTCCTGCCGGTCCTGGACGCGAAGGCAGAGGCGGAATCGCGTATTGCTCCAGATATTGTCGTCTACCGTACCGCTTGGCTTTTGCGTTGCCAGAATCAAGTGTACACCGAGGCTTCGTCCTACCTGAGCAACACTGATCAGTTCACGCATAAAGTCCGGCTCCTCGCGCTTCAGCTCCGCAAACTCATCAATGATAATAAATAGATGCGGCACCGGCATGGCTGCTTCTCCGGCTTTGTATAAACGCGTGTAGTTGTTGATATTATTGACCCCATACTCGTTAAAGACCGTCTGACGCCTCCGGTTTTCGCTCTTGATGGAAACCATGGCGCGGCGCACCTGATTTCCTGAAAGATTTGAAATCTGTCCCATCACGTGCGGAAGATTGGAGAACAGATTCGCCATCCCGCCGCCTTTATAGTCAATGATAAAAAATCCGATATCGTCCGGGCTGAAATTCACTGCCAGAGAAAGCATCCAGGTCTGCAGCGTCTCACTTTTTCCCGAACCGGTAGTACCTGCCACCAGACCATGCGGGCCATGATACTTCTCGTGGATATCCAGATAACACGGCGCGCCTCCGGATTTCTGTCCGACCAGCGCCCGCATGCTGTCGTAGGTACGGTTTTTGCGCCAGCGGGTCAGGACATCCATCTCATCCAATGTATGTACATTCATCATTTCAAAAAAGGTAAGAGAATCCGGAATCTCCCCTCCGGTCTCCACTTCATTCACCTCAATCGAACTCAGCCGTCTTGCAAACTGCTCAAATTCCGACTGAGAAACGGTATCAAAGCGCAGCGGTACCCGGTCAGAGCTGTTGTCCGTGACCAGATAATAACCCTGAAATTCGTTATCATTCTGAATAATAAACTCACAGGAGTTTGGCAGGTCCTCATATCGCTCCACAAGAAGCAGCTTGCTGAGGCCGTACTCTTGTGCGCCATCCAGAATATATTTCGTGATCAGTTCCCCTTCCAGGAGGCTGGAATCGGTCACAAACAGGATATAATACGGCTTCGGTATTTCTTCCCTGCCATTCCGGCTTTCCTCTGCACGTGTGCGCAGTACTTTTGCAATTTCGTAAAAGACATCTGCCGCCGTAGTCGGAGAATCCGCGACAAATCGGGGCTTTTTATCCTCGGCCCATACGTGCGGGAGCCACTTCACGCACTCAAAGCAATCCTTCTCCCGTCCATTTTCCCGATCATACACAACGCCTATCTTTACATCCGTATAGCTGTTATTTGCTGCAATCTGAGTGATCAGATCCCGGGCAATCTGGTATGCGCCTTCCTTTCCCGAACCGCCGATAATGCCGGTCAGCGTATGCTCCAGAAAATCCAGGCCGGTCGGAATATCCTTCAAGGTTTCAAACGCAGCCTTAATATCCCTTGGCTTTAATGCAAGATCATCCTTTTGTACTTTGAACTTCTCTTTTGGTACCGAAATTGCCACCTGAAACGGAATTCGCCCAAGCCCCAGACGGTGATACAGAAAATCCTCATGCTTCTGGTTTCGGTTCCAGAGCTGCGGCGTCGTATCATTGTAAGCAGCACAGGTCTGCGCCTCCGGATATCGGTTCTGCAGAATCCGGGTATTTCTTTCGTATTTTTCCTGTAATTCTGATCTGGTTTTCTGCAGATATTCCACATAGGCATTCTGCCGCTCTGCTTCATCCTCCTGCAGTTCCCGCTTTCTGGCTCTTAAGTTTACCGCAGCCCAGATTCCGCCAATCATCGCGGAAGAGCCAGCTGTCACAAGACCGGTATACATATAAACCGATGTGCTCCCTGAGGAGCGCGCCGCATATACCGCAATCAGACAGCCCAGAAGCATCGGAATAGCCATGGTAAACGACGGTCCGATGCTCCGCAGAACCGACTGTTTTCTGGCCTTCGCCGGCGCAGGAGGCTCGTCAATCTCGACCGGCTCACACTCGATTTTTTCGATGTTTCTCGGGGTTCTATGAAAAAGGGTTTTCACCGGAGCTGCTTCCATTTTGTCCTGATCCGGAAACGCGCGCTGTGCAATTGCTTCCAGCTCCGGCGGATTCAGTTCCTTCAAGATAAAATGATCAATCGTTACCTCATTGTCATAGGCTCCGATGGCAAGAATCGTTCCAAGATAAATAATCTGCAGCTCGAGAATCGTAATCTCATCGCCAAAGGAAAGCTGACAGGTTCGGTTTACCTTCTTTCCGTTTACATAGACGCCATTTGAGCTGGTATCATACGGCGTGCATCCGTCCTCCTGCAGGTCCAGAATTGCATGCTCCTTCGATACGCGGCCCAGATAGTCATAGCAGATATGATTCGCAGAGTTTTTTCCAATCGTAATGCGTTTTAAATTGTCTACCGAAAATTTGCGGTACACAAAGAACGGAGTCTGCATCTCGGTCACCATGAGCGTCAGCCTGATATTCTGCGCTTCTAAAAGCAGAATATCCTCATTGCAGATCGGTTCCCTGTAAAACTCCTTTTTCCGTTTTAAAATGCGATACCGGGGACTCGGCTTAAAGCTCCACTTGTAATCCACTACTTCCATCGCAATGGTAATATCCTGCTCCAGGTCAAATTCGCTTTTATAAAGCACAATCTGACTGTCTGCATTGTTAATCGCGGGAAGCAGCACTTTCTTATACGCTTTGTCGCCATAAATCGAAATTACATAGCTCACGTGTCTCCCTCCCCTCCGGTCAGCCTCTTCCGTTCCGGCAAGAATGCCAGCTGAAGGTCTCGTCGCAGCAGGGAACCAGCATCAGACGGGTATCCCCCACGCACAGAACATCCCTGGCCTTCATCTCAATCGGAAGCATTACAAAATCATCATTAACGTAAACCGGCCGCTTCGCCTCGCCGGGCAGTGCCTGAAAGGTCCGGCTCTTTTCGTCATAAATGACCAGCGCATGGCTGTTTCTCGATACCGACGGATCCTTCGAAATCACAATATCCATATTCGCCGAGCGCCCAAGCGTATTGATTCCATCCCGAAGCGGATAGCTTCTGCCAAAATCGTTTCCTTCTATACAGACCAACCATCCGACCGGTTCCAAAACTGCAGACGCCTGCTCCCGGGAGGCGGTGTCAGACCTTTCTCTGGCTCTTTGTCCATAGCTCTTCTGTTCGCTCTCCTCATTTGACTGCTGCAAAACCACGGAAACCGGATCCAGTTCTTCCTCCCAGGGATCCATATCATCCAGCTTTATAGTCAGGTCATCCCTCTCTGCGCGGCGCAGCTTTGAATCCGCAGGGTCTTCATACCGCACGGTCTTTTCCTCATCCGGGAACCCGCAGCTGCCCTCTCCATTTGCATTTCTGACCGTGACATCCTCTTCTTCCGGAAGACCCTCCTTCTCCTGAGCTTCCGGTTCTGCGTGATGCCAAAATGATTTCTTTTTCTCTTTCATCCCCCGCTCCTGTGCCCTTCCATTCATAATCCAGATAACAAATGAGTCGAATCACCTGCTATAAATACGTCACCAGCGCGACCGATGTGTTATCCTGACTTCCCGTACAATGCTCCGTCACAAAAGAAGTCAGAATCTGTGCCGCACGGTTTGGCTCATCCGGCGCGCGCAGAAGAATATCCATGATCGTTGCCTCATCCAGCTTTTTGTACAGTCCATCACTGCAGAGAAGGTATTTATCCCCTTTCTCCATGCAGATAGGCTCCTTATTTCCATCGATCAGCCGCAAATCCCCGATTCCAAGATAACTGATCAGTGCTTCCGCCTTTCCCTGCGACCGTTCATAATCTTCTCTTGAAATCCGACCCTGACTTAGCAAAATATCCAGCGTCAGCTTATAATTGTGTTCCCGCGTCAGTGCCCGGATGCTGTCCTTCCGAATCTGGTAAATCCGGCTGTCTCCCACCGACATCCACCAGAGCTGATTGTCTCGAATCAATGTAGTAACAATTGTGGTTCCGGCATCCAGAAAATTTCCATCCTCCCGCCGCAGATTCCAGATACATTCATCGACCCGCAATGCCTCTTCCCGTAAAAAGGTCGGAATGTCCTCTGAAGCTTCCATCTCAAGGAAATCCGTTTCCAGAAGCTTCACTGCTTCCTGACTGGCAACCTCTCCGCCTTCCAGCCCACCCATACCGTCGCAGACCACCGCAAGAACACGCTCCTCCTGCTTCGAGCAAAGCACGGAATCCTGCTGCACCTTTCGCGTACCAAGCACGGATGAAAAGCCGGTTTTTACAGTCGGAACTGTATTATCCTTCTGTGTAGTCGTCTCTTCTGAAGCCATTCTGCCGTCTCCTTTTTCTTCTCTGTTCCGCCGCCATTGAAAATCCTTCTACCATGTAATGATGATTTTCAAAGGCCCTGCCTGCACCACATCTCCATTTTTCAGTTTGCATCTTGAAGTAATCTTCATCCCATTGACTTTCGTCCCATTTGTCGATTCCAGATCCGTTACGTAAAAGCTTCCATCCACTCGTTCCACAGAGAAGTGCCGGTTCGAAACCATTTTTGTGTCATCCTCCAGCACAATATCACATCTTGAAGATCTGCCAGCCACAATTTTGCAATTCGCCGGGCAGGTCAGCTTTTTGCTCCCCGTCTCTCCCACAACATCGAAATGCAATTCCTCCTCTTCCAGCGTCGCTGTTTCCGGTACATCGTTCCTGTGCCTTCTTCGAAGCAGCAGGACAAGAATCAGAATAAAAAGGAAAACGCCCCCGCCAATCGCGCCATAAAAAACCATTCCATTCCCAGCAGTCTCGGCGAGCACCTCTGTCTCGGTTTCACTCTCTGTCTCGGTCTCCGTTTCTGTTTCCGACTCTGTTTCTTTCTCAGTCTCTGTTTCCGTTTCTATCTCCGGGGCATCCGTCACTTCCAGCAACGCAGCTTCCGTCAGCTGGTTTTCTTCCACTGAGCCATCTGTGATATTTCGGAATGTCACCTCGTAGGTTCCATTGGTCAGCTCCGTTTCAAATGTCAGGACGGTATAATAGCCATCCGAGGAATCATAATACAGTGTATAAAATGCCAACGCTTCTCCATTTTTCGTCACCGTAAAATTATTCGCGGTATCGGCATTCAACACCGCTTCGCTATAGCTGATCCGCAGCTCTTTTTCCGAGATTTTTTCAAGAATAGCCGTGGGCGCCGTTGTATCCGCCTGATAATATTTGGGATAAACGGTGAGCGTACTGCTCTCCTGATCGGGGGAAAGCACCGTCAGCTGCAGCTCCTCTGCCTCGATCCGGTTACTGGATGCCAGAAAATCCAGTTCGTGCACCGACTGAAAATATGCCTGGCATTCCGTAATACAGGTAACGGCCTCATCCTCCCCAAAGATCCAGGTCTGTCCGTTCGCCTCGCGTACAAAATCCTTCAAATCATCCAGAAATGCATTGTCCGCACCGCTGGCTGTCTCTCTGACCGCCATCGCATAGAGCGGCACTCCCGCTTCCCGCAGTGTTGTCAGTGCCTCCTGCTCCGTACTTTCATGGGTAGAGCAATCCTGCCCGTCCGTCATTACCAGCGCCACCGCACGCGTCAGCCGGTTTGCCTCACTGTCGGCCAGATTGGCTGTCTTTGTCAGTGCTTCCCAGAAATGAGTCGTATAATTATCATTGACAAGTGCATTGACCGCATCGGAAATGCTGTCACTGGTTCCCGCATGATCTGCAATCACGGTTATCTCATCCCCATAGGCAATGATCGTAATCGTATCCTCTGAACGCATTCCCTGCTGGAACTGCAGCACGGCCTCTTTCATATGCTCAAAATACGAGGTGCTGATTGACGCGGTGATATCCAGCAGAATATAATAATCCGTCCCCTGTGAAACCTGTTCCGCATCAAATTGCGTAATCTGAAGCTTCGACCCGCCCAGCGTGGCGGAAACAGAATCCGAACCGCTATAGTCATCTCCGTAATAAAACACACGAACATACGGAAGCTCCATCCTCGCCTGTTCCAGTTGAATCTCACTCATAACCACTAACTCCTTCTCAAAGCATGCTTGTTAAATAAACCGCCATTCTTACTCTTTTGCAGGCTCTTTATACATAATGCTTTCCGATGTCCTTTTTCTCCCATTTTCGTCCTTCCCGGCAGAAAGCGATAAATTCAAAGGTCGTCCTTCCAAGCTGAAACAAGTCTCCGGAGACGATCTCCTGCGGCCCCATCATCCGTTCCCCATTCAAAAAGGTAACATTTTCTCCCTCCGGCATCAGATAGAACCGATTATTTCGATCATCATAAATCAGGTAGCAGTGAACCCCTTTTGCAATATCCAGGTCTTCAAGAATACAAATCTGATTTTTTCTCCCGTAGCCAATCGAATGATATCCCTGATATAGGCTGAAGACGTGTCCCTTGTCCGGCCCATCTACACACACAATCCACCCTGTTACAAAATAGGTGCTCTGCTTCGGTGCCCG
This sequence comes from Lachnospiraceae bacterium, assembly GCA_021199475.1. GTDB lineage: Bacteria > Bacillota > Clostridia > Lachnospirales > Lachnospiraceae > Choladousia. Next base: position 28,052 of record JAJQHZ010000165.1, on the reverse strand, counting down.
AAAGGCAGCAGTCAATTCACTCGCAGCTGGATCCGAAGCAGCCGGATCCTCTTCTGATAGATTCCTTCTGTCTGAGGAGGAATCCATCACCTGCTCTTCCCCTTTTACTCTTCCCAGCAGCCTCTTGCCCGCTTTTGACGGCGCAACCGTCGAGCTGTTGTCTGAAACCACATTCAATTGTTCCGGAGATAACACGGGGCTGTGCTTCATGAGATATTCCCGGGCCAGCTTCGCGACCTCCATCCGGTTTTTTGTGGTTCTGTTTTCCTGGCCGCCCGATAAACGCTCTCTACAGTGTGGACATTCCTCTCCAAAAAGCGCCGCATCATAAAAATGTCCGGCCATACATCGAACCACCTGTGGCATACCAAAGCCTCCTCATTATCCCCAATCCCATTCAATTGAACTCCAGCTCGAGCCAGAGGAACTGCTTCCGGACGAGCTGCTTCCGGATGAACCGCTGCTGTATGTGCTGCTTCCCGACGAAGTGCTGCCTGTATCTGTAACCGCTGCTTTCACGATATCTCCACCGTCACTCTCGGCGCATGGAGTCATAAGCGTCATGGAAATCCATCCTTCTACCCCATCCACGGTCGTTTTACCCCAGCCATTTTGGCACTCCGTAATGGTCACCGTCGTTCCCTGTGCCAGAGATCCGACCTGTGCGGATGAAGAATCAGCTGTTTCTCTCAGATTTGCTCCGGAACCGCTCTGCGTATGTACATAATAATAAACTTCAGGAATAAAGACAGATACCTGAGTCATGTCCACCCATCCGGTCACATTTGCAGCTGTCCCGTCTTCCGCCGTCACTTCAACTGTAATCAGGCCCCATGCTTTCTTATACTGCACAATCTGAATTTCCGTGCCATACGAAAGCTCCGCCAGCACAGTACCATCCGATGCTGCTGTTTCATGCACCGCCAGTGTCCCGCTTGAGTCGCAATTTACGTATCGAACGGTCTCCAGCGAAGGCATCTGGTTTTCTGTTGAAAGCTCCGTCAATTCCGAAAGCTTTACCCAGCCCTTATATCCGTAATAGAAAATTTTCGCCCACTCGGTCCCGCTCTTTTCCTTCGTCTTCAAAACCACCACGGTTGTATTCGGACGCAGCGTAAGATTGGAATCCGCTTCCTTTGCTTTCGGATATGCGCTTACCGAATCTGTCCCGGCTACGGTATACGTTCCGAGATAGGACGTAATCACGGTCTCTGTCCAGGCTTCTGTTTCGGCCTCCGCAGCTGCCTCTGACTCGGCCGGGGCGGCAGTTTCTGCTTCCACAGCTATTTCCGCAATTAACTCTGCCTCTGGCGAAGCCTCCGTTTCTGTCTCTACGGCTGGCTCCGTTTCCGCTGATACCTCTGCTTCTGTCTCTGCGGCCGATTCCGTCTCCGCTGATACCTCTGCTTCTGCAGTTTGTTCTTCCATATTCTCAGTATCTAACTGCGTCTCAGGCTCTGTCTCATCCGTGACAACTCCCGTTTCTGGTGTCATTTCCTCCTCCGCCTGCGCAGCTTCATTTAGATTCGTTTCAGATTCTCCATTCGTGTCTTCCGCCATTTCTGTCACAGCCTCTGTCTCGAACTGGCTACTGTTATCTGTCTCCGTAATCACAGCGCTCTGGTAAAGGAATTCTGCCGCTTTCTCCTCATATAGACTCCATACCAGCCAGGAGCGGGTCATATCCTGTTCGAATTCATATGCTCCAGACCCCCATTCAGACGCATAGTTCTCTACATATTGCACATACTCTTCCTCAGAAATTTCCAGATGATTTTTTTCACAGATATATGAAATCAGAAGCCTTTTCCCAGTCTCGTCCGACAGCGCACTCTGAATGTCATCCGCCAGTACCCCGGTCTCTTCTGTTCCAGTCACCCAGTTTGCTTCATTATCCCCGCACCAGCACAAAAATCCATTTGAATCAATACCAAAGCGAAAGCCATTATTATACTCAGACTCACAGGTCGAATATAAAGTATCTGGTATGCCTGTAACAGCTGCCTCATCCATCGCCGCTGCAATCAATATTTCTTTATAAGAGTCCTCCTCATACGATTCCCTCAGCCAGGATTTCAAAGCTTCCTTATATTCCTGCATATCAGCATAGCCATAGTATTGCGCATATTCATCCGTATAGCCTTCCTCATAGCCCCAATGTGTATTTCCAATAGCAAGGACAGTGATCTCAAAGGTAAGAGTCTGCCCGTTTTCCGCTTCTATTCCTTCATATCGAACCGTATCATATATTTCGGTTCTTGTTCCATCATCTTCGACTGTGGAATAAACATAGGCTGTATTGTAAACCGTCTCAAAGGAAATCGTATCACCAGTCTGCACTCCTGTCAGCGCTCTGTGAACATCTTCTCCGTACGACAGTACATCACCCAGTTCCAGTCGAGTCGTAATCGACGTGAGAGTACCCGTTTCCTCATTCAAGACTTCCATCTGTACCGAAACGGAGTCTCCTTCCTCTGCCACGTGGCTATCTTCATATGTCTCCTCCCACCAGATACAATTCTCTGTTTTTGAGATCCATTTTTCCACTTCTTCGTCAGAATTCCACACCACATTTAAATTATCCAGTGTGTCAACTATAATATAGTCATCAATATTCTCCACCAGATAATCCGATGGTGTAATTGGCTCAAGAGCCTGTGCTGTCTCCGTCTCTGTAACCGGTTCTGTCTCCGATGCAGCTTCTATTGGAGCTTCCGTGATCAGTTCCGTTTCTGGTGAAGCTTCTGTCTGGGCTTCCGTGACCGATTCCGTCTCTGATGTTGCTTCTGTCTGGACTTCCGTGACCGGTTCCGTCTCAAGTGCTGCTTCTGTCTGGGCTTCCGTAATTGGCTCCGTCTCTGATGCTGCTTCTGTCTGGACTTCCGTGACCGGTTCCGTCTCTGATG
>JAJQHZ010000165.1:0-25046 GCA_021199475.1 Lachnospiraceae bacterium | reverse complement strand
CTGATGCTGCTTCTGTCTGGACTTCCGTGACCGGTTCCGTCTCTGATGCTGCTTCTGTCTGGACTTCCGTGACCGGTTCCGTCTCTGATGCTGCTTCCATCGAAGCTTCCGTAATTAGCTCCGACTCTGCCGGTGCCTCTGTCAGCGCCTCATTAACCGTCTCAGGTTCTGATTCAATAGAGATCTCCGCAATTGCCTCCGGCTCACTCTCTATCACAATTGGCGATTCCGTAATGGCCTCGGATTCCGCATTTGATTCAGCTGATGTCTCGATAATTACTTCCGTATCTGGCTCTGCCTCGGCCAAGAGCTCTGCAATCCTCTCCGTCTCCGGTTCTGCCTCAGTCGTGACTTCTGCGATCATCTCTGTCTCTGGTTCTGCTTCGGTCAGGGTTTCCGTAATTATCTCCGTCTGAGGCTCTTCCACTCCCGTTTCTGTCGCTGCCTCTATCGTCTCAGCAGTTGTCAATTCTGCTTCCTCTATCCTCTGACTTTCTGTCACAGGCTCAGTCATCTCAGACGTCTCCATCTGCGATTCAGCCTCAGCCGGTGTCTCCGTCACACTCACGGTTTCCGTCTCTAATAGCGCCGTCGGATTCATTACGGAACTCTGCTTTTGACGTTTCAGCGCACCACTTGCGCACACGCCAAGCACAGCGACGATGCAGACACCCGCCGCTGCAAAAACTCCAACCGGAAGCTTCTTCCCTTTATTTCCTTTGTCTCCGGAACCGCTAGCAGCTCCCGCGCCGTCTTTTCCTCCGGTTCCTTCTGTCAGAAGTCTCTTGAATTCTTCCGCCGACTGGATTCGATCCTCATGCCTTACCGCCAGGCTCTTCATCAGAGCCGCTTCTTCCTTCTCCGGGATGTCAACCCCCAGTTGGCTCGGCAGCTGCAGAGTGTCCTCCACCATACGGTCAATCGATTCCTCCGGCCGTATTCCGGTAATCATCCGGTAAAAAGTAGCGCCAAGGCCGTAAATATCGGTCCAGGGACCCTGATTTCCATGGCTGCGGTACTGCTCCTCCGGTGCAAATCCCGGCTTCAGAATGACCGAAAGGGTACGCGAACGTTCCGAAGCTGCGTAGCGCGCCGCGCCGAAATCCAACAGTTTCACTTCTCCATCCGTTGTGAGAAAAATGTTATCCGGCGCAACGTCGCGATGCACCAGGCCTTCCCTGTGTACCTCCTCCAGACCGTCCAAAACATGCAGCACGATTACCTTCGCTTCTTCGTAGGGCAGCCGTTTCCGCCTTAAAAGCATCTCCCTGACTGTCTCGCCATTCAGATACTCCATGACAATATATCCGGTATCATTTTCAAGAAAACAGTCGTAGATACTGACAATCCCCTGGATGCGATTCAGCGAGGCAAGCTTCCTCGCCTCAGCGATAAAATTATCAAGCCCGTGCTGAAACTGTTCCCGCGCATCTCCAGAATAAATTGTTACCCTGGTAGCACCGTAGCCTCTCGTCGCGTAATCACTCGGGAAATATTCCTTTATCGCAACCACACGGTTCAGAACCAGATCCCAGCCAATATAGGTAATTCCAAAACCTCCGTATCCAAGTACCTTTCCCACCAGATAATTATTATGCAGGTTTGTCTCCGGAATCAGATAATACGCCTCTTCTACCGCAGTTCCCTTTTCATAGCCGCAGTAAGGGCACTTTACCACATCATCCTCCAACTTTTTCATACATCCCATGCATAATCTCATAGCGATACTCCCTACCGGTTTTGCCTTTGTAACAGTACAGCCCAAAATTTTATTATGCTATTTCACCGTAACGCTCTTGACCTTGCTCCACGCTCCGTATACTTTCTTTCCATTTACGGTCTTATAAGCACGGATACGCACATAGACCTTCTTGCCCTTTAAGAATGACATATTCGACAAGGTAAGCTTTGTCTTTGACTTTTTACACTTTCCGGTCGTTGTCGTTTTTGCCGTAAATTTCTTTGTCGAAGAGCACTGCAGCTGATACCCGCTTGCTTTTGAATCCTTTTTCCAGGTGATTTTCACTACACCACTGGCAGTAGATTTCACGCTGGAAATCTTCATTTTCTTAGGCTTGACAGTAAGTGTGATGGTCGTGGACGTCTGCTTATATTCGCCGGATGGAGCTGCTGTGATTGTAATTTTCACAGTTCCATAGCCCTTCATGGTAACCTCTCCGCCCGAAGAAACGGTCGCAATCTTATTATTACTGCTCGTATAGGTCAGACCGCCCTGCGCGCTGGCTCCCAGACTGAAGGTTCCGTTTTTCACATAAGCCTGTTTAATCGTTGCATTTTTCGTTGCCGAAGAGACCGTTATGGTCTGCGTCTCTGTTTGCTCTATCCAATGCGCATAGAGGCTATGGTTGCCCGCCGTTTGAACTGTCGTGCCCTCTGTTACCTGCGTTCCGCTGCTCGAAGACGTATACCAGCCCAGGAAGCTGTATCCATCGCGCGCCGGGGTCGGCAGCGTTCCGTATGTACTCGCGTATATCACGGTCGCCGTTTCAGTGGAAACGCTTCCGCCATTGGCGTCAAAGGTCACCACATAAGAATTCTTTGACCAGTGCGCGTAAAGCGTCTGCGCACTTGTAATGCTTACTGTTGTACTGCCCGTCACCTGACTTCCGCCGCCTGCGGCAGTAAACCAACCGGTAAATGTGTATCCTGTTCGCGTCGGAGTCGGCAATGTTCCGTAAGAGCCCGCATAAGTCACAGTCTTGCTGCTTGTCGATGTACTCCCGCCATTTGCATTAAAGCTTACCGTATAGGTTTGCGCCGTCCAGTGCGCGTACAGTGTCTGCGCCGCTGTAATGCTCACGGTCGTGCTGGCTGTCACCTGGCTTCCGCCGCTCGCTGCGGTATACCAGCCACTGCACGTATATCCCGTGCGGGTTGGTGTTGGCAGGGTTCCATACGTACTCGCATACGTCACGGTCGTGCTGGTTGTCAACGTACTCCCGCCATTCGCATTAAAAGTCACTGTATAAGTTTTCGCCGTCCAATGCGCATACAGCGTCTGCGCCGCTGTAATGCTCACGGTCGTGCTGGCTGTCACCTGACTCCCGCCGCTCGCTGCGGTATACCAGCCGCTGAACGTATATCCGGTGCGCGTCGGTTCTGGCAGAGATCCATACGTGCTTGCATACGTCACCGTCTTACTGCTCGTCGATGTGCTCCCGCCATTTGCGTTAAAGGTCACCGTATACGTATTTACCGTCCAGTGCGCGTACAGCGTCTGTGCAGCTGTAATGCTCACCGTCGAGTCCTCCGTTACCTCACTTCCGCCGCTCGCTGCGGTATACCAGCCGCTGAACGTATATCCCGTGCGGGTCGAATCCGGCAGAGTTCCATACGTACTTGCATAGGTCACGGTCTTACTGCTCGTCGATGTGCTCCCACCATTGGCATTAAAAGTCACCGTATAGGTGTTCGCCGTCCAGTGCGCATACAGAGTATGAGCATAATTCTTACTTACAGTCGAGCTGTCCGTCTTTTTTGTGCCGCTGCTTGAAGAAGTATACCAGCCGCTGAACGTATATCCTGTACGTGTCGGTGTCGGCAGAGAATTCCAGGCACCGTAGGTAAGCCCATACGTTGCTATTATAGAAGTAGTCAATACACCGGATACACTGCCGCCATTTGCGTTAAGAGTGACCGTATGAGCACAATAAATTGTTGCATCTGTCAGATACGTATTCTCTGTGCTTCCTATGCTGATAGAGGACCAGTCCGACGATGTACCACCGTAGTACACGGTCGTCAAAGCGGAACAATTATAAAAGGCATAGTCCATAATTGCCGTCACACCGGAGGGAATCGTAATTGTCTTCAATCCCGTGCAATTATAAAAGGCATACGTGCCAATCGTTGTTATGGATGATGGAATCGTCACGCTCGTAAGGTGTGTACAACCTGAAAACGTAAAACTACTTAGCCCTTTCAAGCTTGATGGTATAGTGACGCTTGTCAAACCTGTGCAGCCTGCAAATGCATAGGTTCCTATGGCTGTTACGCTAGTTGGAATATCTAAACTGGTCAGTCCTGTACATCGAAACGCATAATTGCCTATGGTTGTCACACTTGACGGAATTGTCACACTCGTTAAGCTTTTACAATATCCAAACACATCGATACCTATTGTTGTCAGGCTTGACGGTATACTTACACTCTCCATTCCTATACAATAATAAAATGCGCCTTCTCCAACCGATGTTACACTTGACGGTATCGTCACACTCGTTAGACTCTCACAATATCGGAACGCATAATCACCTATCGTTGTCACACTTGATGGAATGCTAACGCTTGTTAGACTACTGCAGCTAGAAAACGCAGAATCACCTATCGTTGTCACACTCGATGGGATGCTAACGCTTGTCAAGCTGCTACAATTAGAAAACGTAGAAATTCCAATTGATGTTATACTTGAAGGTATACTAACACTTTTCAGACTGCTACAATAATAAAAAGCATAACCAAGTATCGATGTCACACTTGACGGAATTGTCACACTTGTCAAGCCTGTACAATGTGCAAACGCATAACCACTAATAGACGTTACGCTTGATGGAATTGTCACACTCGTCAATCCCGTACAATATCCAAACGCGTAATAACCGATGGAAGTCACACCTGACGATATTGTCACGCTCGATAATCCTGTACAATTATAAAATACATAATAGCCAATAGATGTCACGCTTGATGGGATCTTCACACTTGTCAAGCTTGAGCAATTATAAAATGCATAGTTACGTATTGCTGTTACAGATGAAGCTATTGATACACTCGTAAGATTTGAACAATCATAAAAAGCGCGGCTCCCTATTGAGGTGACTCCACTGCTAATTACTACCGATGTAATAGAATCAATATAATCGTACCAAGGCATGGAAGTGGAGCTTGTATAGTTTGCCATCGCTCCCGTTCCACTTATAGTTAATCTCTTATTAGTAGATGAATAAGACCATGTTACATCCCCGCTAGTTCCGGTCACTGTAGCGGCCGCCATCGGCACATCCTCTGTATCCTCCACATCAATCGCCATGATGAGATCATCTGCGTTTTCAGTTTCTGATTCGTTCTCTATTACTGTCTCTGCCGTCTCATCTGACGCGGACTCGGTCTGTTTGCTTTCATCTTCCGCCAATTCCATTTCCGATGCTTCCGTTTCGCCTTCTTCCTCAGCAGATCCCGCATGCCCGGACTCATTCTCCTCTGCAATGTCTTCCGTCTGTTCCGATCCTTTTTCCTCCAACGCCATTTCCGTTTGGTCGGATTCACTCTCTATCGCTTCAGTTTCGATCTGTTCGAACGCACTCTCTTCCGCTGCTGTCTCCGTCTGTTCCGATTCGGTCTCGATGCTTTCAATCAAAACCGAATCATCCGATTCCGCTTTCAAAACACCTTCTCCTGAACTTGTTTCCTCCGGCGCCGATGCCTCTTCAGACATGAGAATGACATCCCTCGCTTCACTTGCCCACGCCATTTCCGCAGGTGAAGTAATCAACAGGACCGCAGTCAGGATCCACGCCAGTTTCCGTTTCATTTTCCACCCTTCCCTTCTCTACCAGTACACAACAGCCGTCTGTGAATATCCGCCAACTACCCGGCACTGTCTCTCGACATGACATTGCCAGATTATTCTTCCCTTCCAGAAACCACAGCGGATAGCGGCTGTCGCTTCATGATTCTCCATTCACGCCCTCTATCTTCACGCTCTGTTATCTATACGGACGCGATGAATCACTGTTCTATCGTTCGTGCTATTGATTTGAATATAGCACTTTATGTGGCTTTTAGCAATAGTTTTTCGGCAAAATGCGGCCATCTGTAACCGTTTTTTCTATCTATTAGCTATATAAAATAGCCATCTCTCTAGCACCACGCAATCGGAAAAATTATGTTATTTGATCGTAACACTTTTCACCGTACTCCACGCTCCATATACTTTTTTTCCATTGATTTTTTTATATGCCCGTATACGCACATAATACGTCTTATTTTTCGTCATATTTTTCAGCGTAGCCTTCTTGTTCTTCACGTTCGACGTACTATTCGACGTGGTCGTGCCGGAAGTAAACATCTCAGATGTGGATACCTGTATCTGATATCCGCTCGCCTTTGTATCGCTCTTCCACTTGATGACCATCGTCTTGGAGGAAGGCGATGTCACACTGGACAGTGTCATTTTAGCAGGAGCGATCGTTACTGTGATGGTTCTGGTTGCTTTCTTATATTCCCATATACCGGCCGCGGTAATTTTGATTTTCGCGGTTCCATACCCTTTCATTTTTACCTTACCTTTTGAAGACACGGTAACCACATTTTTGTTGCTGCTGGTATAAGAAAGTGTACCCATGGCATACGCATCCAGATTAAAAGAACCATTTTTGACATATGTCTTTGTAAATGACGAGGAGTCAACATAAATCGTCTGCTTCAAAGTGGGTTTCATCCAATGCGCATACAATGTATGGTTCCCCCACGTTGTCACTCTGCTGTCCTCATCAATTTCTTTTCCCCCCTTCTTCTTCGTATACCAGCCAGCGAAACTATAGCCCTCCTTAGTTCCCACCGGCAGTGTAGAGTAACGTTCACCCCAGGAGACAGTCTTAGAAGATTGTTTCCCTGATCCACCACAATAATTGAAAGTAACCTTATGTTCAACGGAATCCGTTATCGTAAGCGTACATTGATCTTCATCCAAAACCGCAGTATCTGTAACATTATTTGTTTTAAAAAGTGAAAGCTGGATTATATAATTCCCATTTTCTAAACTTTCTGGATACAATTCATATTCGAAGTAATAATATCCTCCATCCAGGTAATCCACAAACAGTTCCCACCATACGCCATCAATTTGTATTGCCGCCTCAAGCAGATATGTTTCTGAACCCTCCACCACTTTTGTTCCACAGTCAACCTCAAAATCAAGATAAAAATACTCATTTACGCCATAATAATTTTGTCTGTTCAGCGTACAATGCCGTTTACCTGAAGTTCCCGTACGTGTAACCCACCCTCCCGAGTCAAGAATGGAATACGCAGATTCAAACGCAGATTCATACCTGTGCTGAGCAGATTCAGCATTCGCCTCTATACCCATTCCACACCAGATGAGAAAAATCAGGCCAAGGCACCGCCAGAGTTGTTTCTTAATACTTGACATTCTTTTCATACGTCCCATGCATTGTCTCATAATACTGTCTCCCTCCATATCAGCTTTCATATGTCATATTCATTATTTTTTCCATAGCGTTACTGCCTGATGATTTCCTTCATGATTTCTATTGAACCGTAACACTTTTCACCGCGCTCCACGATCCATATACTTTTTTACCATTGATTTTTTTATATGCCCGTATACGCACATAATACGTCTTATTTTTCGTCATATTTTTCAGCGTAGCCTTCTTGTTCTTCACGTTCGACGTACTATTCGACGTGGTCGTGCCGGAAGTAAACATCTCAGATGTGGATACCTGTATCTGATATCCGCTCGCCTTTGTATCGCTCTTCCACTTGATGACCATCGTCTTTGAGGAAGGCGATGTCACACTGGACAGTGTCATTTTAGCAGGAGCGATCGTCACCGTGATGGTCTTGGTCGCTTTCTTATAATCGCTCCAGCCGGCCGCGGTAATTTTGATTTTCGCGGTTCCATACCCTTTCATTTTTACCTTGCCTTTTGAAGACACGGTGACCACATTTTTGTTGCTGCTGGTATAAGAAAGGGGCCCAAAGGCAGACGCTCCCAGATTAAAGGAACCGTTTTTGACATATGTCTTTGTAAATGACGAGGAATCAACATAGATCGTCTGACTCAGAGTGGGCTTCACCCAATGCGCATATAGTGTATGATTCCCCCACGTTGTCACTTCGCTGTCTTCGTAAACCTGTTTCCCGCCCTTCTTCTTCGTATACCAGCCTGCGAAATTATAGCCTTTCTTTGTTCCCGTCGGCAGTGCAGAGTAAGTGTCTCCCCACGAGACAATCCTAGAAGATGTTTTTCCTGAGCCGCCGCAATAATTGAAAGTAACCTTCTCTTCAATCGAATCCGTTACCGTAAGCGTACACTGGTCTTCAGCCAAAACCGCAGCATCCGTAACCTTATTTGCTTTAAAAAGAGAAATCTTTATTTTATAATCTCCTTCTTCTAAGCTTTTCGGATACAACTCAGCTTCATAGGAACAGATTCCTCCGTCCAGCCATTCTACAAACAGCTCTCTCCATACGCCATCAATTTGTATTGCCGCCTCAATCAAATATGCATCCGAGTCTTCCACCACCCCCGTTCCGCAATCAACTACAAAGTCAAGATTAAGATAGCGGTGACCATTTACCGTGTAATAATTTTGTTTATTAAACGCGCAAGACTGTTTACCTGACGTATCATCCTCTGTGACCCAGTCCCCTCCTTCGTCAAGAATGGAAGTCGCAGATTTATACCTGGACTGTGCTGAATCTGCATTCGCCGACATACCCATTCCATACCAGATGAGAATAATCAGGCCAAGGTACCACCAGATTTTTTTCTGAATACGTGCCATTCCTTTTATACAACCAATGCATTGTCTCATAACACCGCCTCCAATCTCCTCTTCATCCATGCGCAGCGAACAACCATGAACGGTTCGCCTGATTCTCCCACACTGCCATATCGTCAATTATCAAATAAACCGTTCGCCTGCAAAACCATAACTATTGTCGCATCACAATGAATCAGCTGCGCCTTATTACCACACCATCTTAATCGTACGAACATAATGAATGTCGTTCTATGTCTAAGCTATCGTATTTAATATAACACTATATGTAGCTAATGGCAACATTTTTAACCATAATATAGCCATTAGCAAGTGTACTTTTCTATCTCAAAGCTATATTTTATAGCTAAAAGATAAGGAGACTGCTTATGGACTTACTGGAAATTGGCTGCCGGATCAAGGCTGCGCGAAAGAAGGAAAAACTGACACAGGAAATGCTGGCGGAACTGGCAAATGTGTCGCCGCATTATATATATGAGATTGAGCAGGGGCGGAAAACCATGTCTTTGCAGACGCTGGAACAGGTTTCGTCCGCGCTGCACCTTTCACTGGATTACCTGTTCTGGGGTGATTCGGAGCGGACGAATGAAATCACTGCGGATTCCATGACAAAAGCGGACGGGTTCGACCGGGTGATTGACAGCCTCTCTGACTCTGAGAAAGCCGCCACGTCCAGGGTACTGGGGGCAGTGATGGCTCGCCTTGAAAAGCAGTGAACGAATTGCCCGCTTTGAGAAATAGGGAAATGAAATGGCTCCTCGCCCTGGAAAACGGAGCATAATCTACATACACAATCAGCCAGACGCAAATGAAGCGCACGCGGTCTGGCTGTCATTCTATTGATATTCTATTGATGTTCTATTGAAATTCTATTGTAATTCTATTGAAAATCCTATTGAAACTCTATTGAAGTTCTACTGAAATTCTGTTCCTGCATCGCTCAACCACCTGCAAAGAGATTCTGATTGTCTCTCTCATCATTCCACATGTCACCATTCAGCGATTGAGAAGTTTTAATTTTGCTCACTTTTCAGTTGACATATATAATTTGAGAGTATATAATATTTAATGTAGAATCTATAATATCTAATTTCATATCGCTATTCTCTTATACACACGAAAGATAGATCCGGATAATTACCGAAATGTTTCAAAAACAAATTGCAATTTTGCAGGAAGTGGGGTACAATGAATGAGCAAAGAACATGATCGATTGTCGGGGACTCCGTTGGCAGACGCTCCGGAGGATGCAAATGCATCTGCAAGCGCGAATAGCGAAACGAAAAGTGCTGCAGGAAATGCAGAGCCAACAAACAACAACCCTTCTAACGAGCCGGATACAAGCCAGACCGAGGATGCCGTCATGAAAAGCATGATGCAGTTTTTCGCGGATGAGCTGCTCCCGGTTTTTGGAGTTACGAAGAAAGTAAAATCTCTGGCGCCGACTGAGCAGGTACATATTGAAATACAAAAAGGGCTGCAGGATTTTAATATGGTTATGGAAGATGACAGCATCGCGCATTTTGAATTTCAGTCCACAAATGGGGGGACGCATGATCTCCGACGGTTCCGGTCTTATGAATCAACCACAAGCTATCAGCTTGCCATGCCAGTGACTACTTATGTATTATTCTCCGGTAATATTAAGAAACCCATGTCTCATATCAGAGAAGGAGTCAATACATATCGGATTGTTCCTATCATCATGCGAAATAAAAACGCCGATACGATTTTGAAAAAGCTGCAGAAAAAACTGGATACCGGAGCGGCACTGAGCAGAAAGGACCTGGCAATTCTTCCACTGCTTCCAATTATGGGCGGACACCTGTCAATTAAGGAGCGAATACAAACTGCATTTATGATTACCGCAAACGCGATTCATGTTTCAAGAGAAGATGTTAATCGTATTGATGCAGCGATTTATGCAATGGCAACGAAGTTTCTTAGCAAAGTAGATTTAAAAGATATCACGGAGGAGGTCAAGATGGGGATATTTACTGAAATTATTGAAGATGGCCGTAAGGAGGGACTCGAAAAAGGACTCAAGGAGGGGCGTGAAAAAGGGCTCGCGGAAGGGCGTGAAAAAGGACGTGCGGAAGGGCGTGCGGAAGGGCGTGCGGAAGGGCGTGCGGAATTTTTGGCGGAACAGGTAAAGAAGAAATTAAAAAAAGGCATGTCTATCGCAGAAATTGCGATTGATCTGGAGCAAAATGAGGAGACAATTCGCCTGGTGGCGGACGGATTAGCTAATTTGCAGGAATAAAATGTCAAAAATCTTCCGGGCAATCCCAAACGTGCAGCGCCGCATCCTTTCGCTTACTCACATGCTCAGAGATGCGGCGGTTGTCTTATTGAAGCCCGTTTTATTAAGGCCCGTTTTATTAAGGTCCGCTTTATTGAAGTCCGCTTTATTGTAGCCTGTTATATTGAAGCTCGCTTTGTTATATTCTGTTGTATTCTGTTTCATTACAATCCATTTACGATATTCACAGGCCGCGCGCCTTTGCTGACCTGCTCGAACGCAGTCCAGATGCTGCGGTGTCCTTTTCGGAATACACCGGTTGTCACGCCGCCGATGTGCGGGGAGAACAGAATTCCCGGTGCATCCAGCAATGGATGGTCTGCCGGAACCGGCTCGGGCGCAATGGTATCGAGCCCCGCTCCGGCGATCCAGCCTTCCGTCAGCGCTTTTTTCAGAGCCTGATTGTCCACGATTTCCCCTCGCGCTGTATTAATGAGCAGCGCGGTCGGGCGCATCATCTTCAGAAAGGTTTCATTTACCATATTGACCGTATCCGGAGTCACGGGCACATGGATGCTGATGATATCGCAGGTTCGAAGCATTTCGTCCCGTTCCAGCCAGGAGACGCCGCAGCGCCTTTCTGTTTCCGGATCCTTTCGATGCGACGCATGGTAAAACAATTCACATCCAAAGGAGGAGAGCCGCGCCGCCACTGCTTTTGCGATGTCTCCAAAGCCAATCAGGCCGATTCGGCACTCGCCAAGCTCGGTGATTCCGTTCACCATCATGGACTCTTTGCGCCGAATCTGCTGCCCGGCGCGAACCGCCGTGTCGCCGGCCACCACACTGCGCAGAAGACCCAGCATCAGGAGAATTGTCTGCTCTGCCACCGCATCGGCATTCACGCCCCGGTTGTTGCAGACATAGATGCCTCTTTTTGCTGCGGCCGCACAGTCGATGCCATTGTAGCCCACGCCCTCGGAATGGATAATTTTCAGAGCAGGCAGCTGATTCATCAGACGTTCCGGCACCTGTGCGATGGCGTCCGCAGCCAGAAATTCTGCGTCCAGGGCGTTCTGCGGGATGCCGCATTGGACCTGCTCCATGGTCATATAAACTTTTTCCACGGAATTTGCAAAGTCCGTATCCGGATAAAATTTTTCAAACCGCTCCCGGTTTCCGATTAAAATTGCTTTCATGACAGGTACCTACCTTCCCTTTCCGACCCTTTTCGCGATCAGATATCGCGGCCGTCCTTTCACTTCCTCGTAAATCTTTCCGATGTAATAACCAATAATTCCCAGGCTGATCATGATCAGGCTTCCGATGATCAAAATTAACAGAATCACGGTCGTAAAGCCTTCGACCGCGTGGCCGGTAAAGTAGCGAACCAGCGTCTGAATGGCGAGCACGATGGCAGCCACAAATACCACCGCCCCGGCGCATGTCACAAACTGAAGAGCAGCGGTGGAAAAAATAACGATGTTTTTGATGGCGTACTGAATGAGGGAGCGGGTTGACCACTTGGACTCTCCTTCGGTGCGCTCCTGCACGTCAAATTCTACGGAAGCTGTTTTGAAGCCGATCCAGGAGGACAGTGCGCGAAAAAAGACATTCCGCTCCGGCATGGACAGAAGCGCATCCACCGCGCGGCGATCAAGCAGCTTGAAATCCGAGGCGCGGGACATATCAATCTTTACCGCCTTTGAAATCATTTTGTAGAAAAGGCCGGCGCACATCCGGTGCAGCGCGCTTTCCTTTCCCCGGGAGCGCTTGACACCCTCAATGACCTCATAGCCCTGCTCCCAGAGCCGGTACATTTCCACCAGCGTCTCGGGCGGGTGCTGCAGGTCGCAATCCATCACAGCGCAGCAGTCGCCGCGCGCTTCCGCCAGCCCGGCAAACATCGCGGCTTCCTTTCCAAAGTTCCGGGAAAAGCGAACGCCGACCACATTCGGATTTCGTTCCGCCGCCTTTTCGATTTCCTCCCAGGTCGCATCCTTCGAACCGTCATTCACAAAAACGATCTCATACGATATCTGCTCCGCCGACAGGATCCGATCAATCGTGTCGGCCGCTTTTTGAATCATTTTTTCCTCGTTGTATGCCGGAAGCACTACCGAGAGCATTATTCCTCACCCTTTTCTAAAATTTAATCTTCCTGCGCGGTCTATCTTCTATCTTGTAAATAAACTTATGAATATAAACCTGTCACAAAACGTATCGCAGTTTTCCCACCTCATGTATACTGCCGCTTTTATCTGCCCGGTGTAAATATGCGGTCCACCTTTATCTGCCAGGTGCAAATACGCAATCCACCTTTATCTATCCGGTGCGAATACGCGATCCGCTTTTATATCGCCTGCCGCAATGTTTCCATACTCGCCAAAATCCAGCTTTACCGAATCATGGCTCGGATGCCGCTGATTTTCCGGCGGCAGCTGCATATAATCTCCGTAGAGCCAGGTCAGATACGCGTCATATTCCTTCGGCACCGGAAGCGGATACCCTTCAAACTCGACATAAACCGCCTCATCCAGCCAGCTTTCCGGAAACGCTCCGCGCGCCATGTTCTGCCCCATACCGTCGTACAGGTACCCTGTATTCCGGTTTTGAAAAAGCACCAGCGTCCGGTCGCGCATCCGGACTGCCGTTTTCATCGGAATCACGTTTTTGATGCGGCTGACCAGCCAGCGGATGACCGGGTGGCTGCCGTCGCCCTTCACATCGGTATTGCCCCATTTATTGAAAACAACGGATCGGGTCACTTTCGTAACCATCCGATGGAGCTTCTGTGACCACGGATGAGCTGCGGTCCGGTCATGGGCAAAAATATCCAGAAAAATGCCACTGTGAATATCCGGAAACCGCGCCATAAATTCGGATGCAAATACCGTTCCATTCACACGCACTCTCGTATACGGATTGTAATTGGGCCGCTGCAGAAACAGCTTTTCGGATAATGCATCGTCCGCTACACGGAGAAATTTTTCATAATCCTCCCGCAGCATCATCACATCCGCATCATCGTCCCATGGAATAAATCCGTGGTGGCGGATCGCGCCAAGCAGCGTGCCGCCGCCGAGAAAATATTTAATATCGTTCTCCCTGCAGACGCGGTCGAGTTCCAGAAGCGCGGCGAGAAGAATCTTCTGCAGCGTTTTCAGTTTATCTGCGTCCAACTCGCAGAATTCCGTATTTTGGGACAATTTCGCTCACGTCCTCTCCTGCCTGACCATCCTCAAACACATGCCCGGCAAATTTTTCTCTGCCATCTCACAGGTATTCCCGGCGAATTCCCCTCTGCCATTTCACAGATATTCCCGGCGAATTCCCCTCTGCCATTTTACAGATATTCCCGGCAAATTTTTCTCTGAAATCTCATTCGTATGCCGGAAAATCCCGGTTCCGGACATATACGCCGCGATTCGCTCACTCACTTCATCGACCCCATCAGCCGCTCAAACATCTCCGGAAGCCCGATCTGTGCCTGCCAGCCCAGCCTGTTTAGCTTTTCCGAACAGATCACCATTCGCGAGGTCGGCGCATAGCCATATTTATTCGCATCCGCGGGAATATCGAAAACCAGATGGGAACCGCTCTGGGGGTACCTCTCTATCAGCATCTGCGCCATCCCGCGGATGCTGCTGTAGGTATCCTCGTTGGAAACGTTATAGGCTTCGCCGTTTTCTCCGCGCAGCAGCACCGTCAGAAGTCCAAGCACGGCATCGGTCGTGTAGCAATAGCAATGCGCCTTGCCGCCATCCGTATGCAGGACAATATCGCTGCCGCTCATGATGCTGCGGGCAAACTGCGCAAACACCCGATTTTCCGTCTGCGGAATCCCCGCACCGAACGTCTGTGCCAGGCGCGCCATCTTCACCGGCACCGCATATTCATGCGCGTAAGCCGCACAAAGTCCCTCCGCCATACGCTTGCCTTCCGAATAGCTGCTGCGCACCTGTAATGGATCGATGCGGCCATAATCGGCCTCGCGGACAATTGCAGCTGTATACGCTGCTTTCGCAATATTTTTCTTTTCTTTTTCGTCCGGCAGTGTATCCGAGCCTGCCAGCATGCCGCAATCGCTCTCTGTCACGGCATCCGCTGTCCGTTCTGAAGCAAAAGGACCGCCAGTCTTTCCCGTCATCGTTTCCACAGGATTGCCAGGGTCAGGGTCAGCCTCCGCGCCGGCGAACTTCCACAGCTTCCGGGGAAGCTCCACATAGCGTTCCGGGTCCACAACGCCATACACCTCCATGGAAGAGAGGTAAACCATACTTTTCACCTGCTTTTCGCGGGCCAGCTCAAGCACATGCTCCGTCCCCTTAAGCGCCGTCAGAATCGTCTCCGAGGGATGGTCGACAAAATCCTTCGAGGCCGTCACACTCGCGCCGTGCAGGATATAATCAACCGGCCCCTCCACGGCAAGCGGCGACAGGATATCACCTGCCACCAGCTCCAGTCCGTCCTCCAGAAACGCGCCCAGCATGGCTTTCCCCTTTTCCGGGCTGCGCACCAGCGCTGCCACACGGATATTCAGGGAGCGCTCTACACTCGCACAGACCAGAGAGCGCGCCAGCAGCGAACCGATCAGCCCGGTCGCTCCGGTCACAAGCACCCGCTTTCCCCGGAGCTGTTCCCAGTCAATCAGGTCTGAGGCAGCCACCCGCTCCAGATCCTCCTGAAGGATCCGGTCATCTGTCCATATCTTTTTCGCCATTTCCATCATCGCCCCTTACTCGCCACAAGGTCTCGTATACTACCATTCTCAAAATTCAAAACACAGGCAGCGCTTCGTATCGCTTCGCTGCTTTATAACCACAGGATTGCCTCACGGCCGCCCCTGTCGGATCGTGCGTCCGGGAAACGCTTATGCCCCATGCCGGATCCCGCGTCCGTGAAGTGCTTACGACACCTGCCGGATCCTGCGTCCGGAAATTGCTTATGACCCATGCCGGATCCTGCGTCCGAAAGTCGCTTAGGGCTCGTTCTTCCGCTTGCGGTACCGCCTCATTTTGGACGCGATCCGGTCGGGCTGCGAGATTCCAAATGCCATCTCATTTTCCCGATACTGCAGAAGCGCCCGGAACATATAGACATCCTCCGGCGTCGTTACT
The DNA here is from genome assembly GCA_021199475.1 of Lachnospiraceae bacterium. Taxonomy (GTDB): domain Bacteria; phylum Bacillota; class Clostridia; order Lachnospirales; family Lachnospiraceae; genus Choladousia. The sequence goes on along the minus strand of JAJQHZ010000165.1, from coordinate 9,132 downwards.
TTAATATTGCCCCGGTTCCCCGCCACGATATGCGGCTGCCGGCCAAGAGCGCGGTAGATCGTGCAGGCATCTACCATCCCCTCGTAGCGGTTTTCGCGCATACGGATTTTCTCATGGGCTTCCAGAATATCTCTCATATAAAAGCTCTGCGGCGCCTGTGCGGCATAGCTTTCGCTGCGCAGCGGCACATCGTCTACCTTCCGCCCGTCCCGGCTCACCATAATAGTCTCATAGCAGGGAGTCGCCGTAATTGCACTTCCATAGGCTTTGACACTCTCGATATTTTCCGTAATCACATCGTATTCCACACAGGGACGGACGCCGTCATGGATCAGCACGATGGAATCCTCCGGATTCTCCTCCTGCGCCTTTTTCAGGGCATTGTAAATGGAATCCTGCGCCGTCTCACCGCCCGGAACCACTGCCGCGAGCTTGTCAATGTGATAGTCCTCCGCCAGCGCCTGGGCATACTCGATGTAATCCCTGCTCATGGCCAGATAAATCCGGTCGATCTCATGATGATCCTGAAACAGCTGCAGCGTGTGAATCAGAATCGGTTTCCCATTGATTTCGAGAAACTGCTTGGGAATCCCCGCGCCCATCCGAACGCCGCTCCCTCCGGCAAAAATAATCGCCAGGTTCATCCGTCTCACTTCCTCTCATTTCGCCATATCCGGCAGCCCGTATCGCAAATTCATATACATTCTGTCTGTTTTTCCCTCTTTTGCAGGGCATTCCCTTCCGGTTCATGCCAAATAGCCGGTTTTTTCGTAAATCTCACCAGCTTCAACAGCCGGGGTTGTTTTCATCAGTCCCACCAGCTTCAAAATCCGCTCCGTCGCATGCCCATCGCACGCTCCGACGTACGTCCTTCGAAACGCGTCAATTTCGTCCGTATGCTTCGCGTACCAGTCCGGACGGTTCTTGCAGAAGTCCCCGTCCCGCAGCGCTTCCCGCAGCTCCTCCTGCGTCTGCGCCAGCGGAAAAGGAATGCTCCGGTAATCAATATAGAAGCCTCTCGCCTGCTCATAGTCGCACAGATCCGGTGCAAAAAGGATCACCGGCCTGCGGTACAGCAGATAATCAAACAGAACCGAGGAATAATCCGTGATCAGCACATCCGTCACTGGAAACAGCTCCTCCGTCGGAATCAAACTGTTTGAGACCTGGCCATGCCGGTCTATGTGGGGATGCGCTTTGATTACAAAATACCATTCATCCTTTAATTCCTCCGCAATCTGCCGGATAGCATCCAGACCCACCAGCCTCGGCATTGCCGCATTCCCGCGGAACGTCGGCGCCCAGAGGACGATTTTCTTCCCCTCCGCCTCCGGATGCTCCTTCCGGAACTGAGTCTTGCAGCGCGCATTCCAGCTTTCATCAAAATAATAATCGGTCCGGCTGATCCCGGTCGCAAAAATATGCTCTCGCGGCAGACGCAGCGCCCGCTCATGCACCGGCACACAGACCTCAGCGCTCATCGTCAGATACGTATAGTTATCAAACATGCTGCCGTGATAGCCCTTCGGAATGTCCTCCCCCGTATCATATGCGATTTTCTTTGTCAGCCCACAGGAATGCCAGAGCTGAATCACCTTCGTCTCCGGCCGCTTCCGGCAGGAGGACACCGGCAGGAAATAATCACAGATAAACACATATTCCGCCACTGCGTACCGCCGCATGAACTGAAGCAGGTACTTTGTCATTGCGCCAAAGGAGAGCGTATCAAAATCCGTAACGAAGTTTTCCATTTTACAGATCTCCCGGTCTTCCGGAGCCTGCGCCAAAAGGGCTTCCACCGCCTCCGCCATCCTGCGCATGGAAAAAGGCATCTCGGTATGATGCGCATCCGCAAAAATCACCAGCCCTCTCTCCACCGCCCTGGTCCGGTAAAGATTGTAAATCAGAGGAAGCACGAGATTCTGCAGCAGCATTTTGATCCATTGTTTCATTCGAAATATCATCTGGCATTCCCTCTTATTCCAATCCTGCCTGGCTGCTGTGATTCCCTCCATCCCTACTGTATTGGGAGACCGTCGGGAAATCACCTGACCATCTTATAATCTTACACCGCCTGACACGCGAATCACTGGCCCATCTTCCTGCTCTTTTTCCACGGTGCCCGCTCCAGCTCCGCCATATCCAGCGCAGCCGCGATCACCTTGTCCATATCATAATACTTGTAGGCTCCGAGCCGTCCGCCGAACAGTACATTTTCCTCTTTGTCCGCCAGCTCCCGGTATTTCTCATAAAGAGCATTGTTTTTGTCGTCATTCACGGGGTAATACGGCTCCATCCCCGGATGCCACTCAGCCGAATATTCCCTGGAAATAATCGAATACTTCTTCGGATCTGCCGCCTCTGCCTCCGGCTCAAAATGCTTGTGCTCAATGACACGTGTATACGGCACCTCCCGGTCCGTATAATTCACCACCGCATTGCCCTGAACATTCGGCTGCTCGATGCGCTCTGTCTCAAAGCGCACGCTGCGGTATTCCAGATGACCGTAGCAAAAGTCAAAATATTCATCAATCATGCCCGTATATAATACCTTCTGGTACAGTTCCGGGTGCTCCTTCCGATACGTGAAAAAATCCGTATCGGTCATCACATCCACGTCCTCCAGAAGCTTTTCTACCATCTTTGTATAGCCGCCCATCGGGATTCCCTGATAGCGGTCGTTGAAATAATTGTTGTCATAGGTAAACCGGAGCGGAAGTCTGCGGATGATAAACGCCGGCAGATCCCTGCAGTCCCTGCCCCACTGTTTTTCCGTGTAGCCCTTCACCAGCTTTTCATAGACATCCGGCCCCACCAGAGAAAGCGCCTGCTCCTCCAGATTCTTCGGCTCCGTGATGTGTAGCTCCGCAATCTGCTCCGCAATCTTGTCCTGCACCTCCTGCGGCGTTTTCAGATTCCAGAGACGGCTGAAGGTATTCATGTTGAAAGGCATATTGTAAATCTCATCCTTGTAGATCGCCACCGGAGAATTGATATAATGATTAAATTCAGCCAGATTATTGACATATTTCCAGACCTTTTCATCACTGGTATGGAAAATATGCGCCCCGTACCGGTGCACCTGGATGCCGTCTACCTCTTCCGTATAAATATTTCCGCCGATATGGTCACGCCGGTCGATCACCAGACAGCGCTTCCCGGCTTTGGTCATCTCATTCGCGAACACCGCGCCAAAAAGCCCGGCGCCAACCACCAGATAATCGTATTTTTTCCCCTCCGCTCTCAGCTTCGCACGCTTCTCCTGCTTGCGTGTGTGAATGTCCCGGTTCTGCTGTTCACGGTAGGCATCGCAGACCTCCTGCGCGTCGCCGATCATCCGCATTCTGCCATGGTCAAGCCAGAGTGCCTTGTCACAGAGATTCTTCACAGATTCCACATTGTGAGAGACATAAAGCAGGGTGGTGCCGCCCGCGAGCATCTGCTGCATGCGCTCGTTGCACTTCCGGCGGAATTTCATATCGCCGACCTCCAGCACCTCATCCACAATGAGAATATCCGGGTTTACCACCGTAGCCACGGCAAATCCAAGCCTGGCCTTCATACCGGAAGAAAAATTCTTCACCGGGGAATCCAGGAACTTCTGCATATTTGCGAATTCCACGATCTCGTCAAAATGTGCTTCCATGAACTCCCTGGAATGACCAAGCACCAGACCATTCAGATAAATATTTTCGCGGGCAGTCAGGTTCTGGTCAAACCCGGCTCCCAGCTCGATCAGCGGCGCCGTCTTTCCGTGAACGCTCACGGTTCCCTCATAGGGCTGCAAAATCCCGCTGATTGCCTTGAGTAAGGTAGACTTTCCCGAGCCATTTTGCCCCACCAGGCCCCAGGCCTCTCCCTGTTTTACCTGAAAGCTGATATCCTGCAGTGCCAGAAACTCCTGAAACAGCAGCTGGTGCTTCACAAGCTTAATCACATATTCCTTGAGGTTATCGACCTTCTCGCTCGCCAGATTAAAGCGGATTTTTAAATGGTCGACCTCTATCATCGTCTTGCTCATAAATTCATTCCTCGCGTAAAATAGCCGTATTCCCAAAACAGACACAGGCACAAGCCGTATCCGCCCGAACGGACGGCTGCACAGTCAAAACCATCCATCAAATATACAAAATAAACCGATCCTTCGAGCGCTGGAACGTCCATACACCAAACGCCAGCATCAGAAACGCAATCAGCCAGCCGCCCCAGAAAATGCGCGGCCCCGGAAAGTTCCCGTAATAAACCAGATCCCGGAACTGCCCCACGTAATAATACAGCGGATTGAAGGCCTTAACGAAAAAGATCACATTTGCCGGAAGCCGGTCAATTTCATAAATGATCGGCGTCACATAAAACCAGGCGGTCAGGACTGCACCGTAAATATGCTCCACATCCCGGAAAAAAACATTAAACTGTGCAAGAAAAAAGCCGAGCCCGCAGCAAAACAGATAAATCTGAATCACCACCAGGGGCGTAAAAATCAGCGTCGGATAAAATCTGGCACCGGTCGCCACCATCACGATAATCAGTGCCCCGAACGAAAATACCATATCTCCCATGGCGCTCGTCACCCTGGCAAGTGTAAACACATATTTGGGCACATAAACCTTCCGCAGCAGGGAGGCATTCCCCGTGACGGATTTCATAGCGTTGGTGGTGCTCGTCTTCAGGAAATCATACATCAGACGCCCGGTCAGCAGGTAAACCGGATAGTTCTTAATCGTCTTTCCCAGAAGATTCGAAAAAACGATCACCAGCACAACCATATACAGCAGCGGCTGAAGAATCGACCACACATACCCCAGAACACTTCGCCGATATTTCAGCTTCAGATCGCGCTTTACCAGTTCAACAATCAGATCCCTGTACTTAAATAATGTACGGATCCGGTATTTTAATAGTTCCATCGCTGCCTCCGTTGTCCTTCCAGATCTTACTGATTCATTTCTCTGTTCCTATGACACAGCGTATTCTACCATATCTTAACAAGTATTTCAATAATCGCATTCAAATCGGACAGGGGAATCCTCTCTCTATCCGCCTGCGCGAGCCGGGTGCGGCTTTAGCCGCAATACACCCTCGCCGGGTTATGCCCCCAATCTCCGATTGTGGGGTGTGGGCATCCCACGCTTCGCATGGGATATACCTTGCCCGGCTCTGCGCACAAAATCGGGAGCCCCGGCCCTTTGGCCGAAGCTCCCTGCACGTACAGCTATTCCCGCAAAACAACGAGACAGCCAAAGTCATAAGAGCACTGAGTACCTCTTATGACATAGCTTGCACGGATCGTTGACCTACAGCAGTCCGCGATGCTGTATGTAGCTCTCAATCAGCGCAACGCTGCCCTCGATGCCAATGGAGCTGCTGTCGAGGCAGAGATTGTAGCTGACCGCCGCGCCCCATTTTTTCTCCGACTGGAAATTGTAATAGCTGGCGCGCTTCTTATCCGTCTTTACCAGCATATCCCGCACCTTCGGATCCGGAAGCTGATACTCCTCGGCGATGCGTTTCGCGCGGAAGTCGTCGTCCGCATGGATAAACACACTGACCAGCTCCGGGCAATCCCTGAGGATATAATCCGCACAGCGGCCGACAATCACGCAGGATTTCTCGCCCAACTGCTTGATCGCGTCATAATTCGCCTGATAAATCTGCTGATCAATGGTTGGACCCGTATACATCACGGACGGATAGACGTCCATCACGATGGAGTACAGCAGACTGTTCGTCGGCTTTTCATCATAGCTTTCCAGCACCTTCTCGCAAAGCCCGCTCTGCTTCGCGATAACCTTGATCAGTTCCTTGTCATAAAACTGAATTCCAAGTCTCTTTGCCAGCTTTTCTCCAATCTCATGCCCACCGCTTCCAAACTGACGTCCAATCGCAACCACTACCTTTTTCGCCATAAAAAGCACCTCCTTATCGGAATATATATGCAGCAAATAGCAAATATAGCCCATTTATTTTCAGTAATTATAGCACAAAATTTTTGATTTGTCTCGAAAAATCCGGCATTTTTTCAAAAAAAGAGCAAAAGGATACCGCCTTCTACAGGAAAGGCGGTATTTCACTTTTATTTAAAATCCTTTGCAAACAAAAGCACATAATCGTTCGGGTCATAGCGCTTTTTGCCCATAGACATCTTGCGCATAAACTTATTGGAATGGCGGATGGCCTTATCCACCAGCGCCAGCGTATCCCCAACCGACATTGGCGTCTCTGTATCCGCCATCGCCGCGATTTTCTGGCGGATGGACTCGAAGCCTTCTTCGCTGATCATATAATCCAGCTCATTTGCATGCTGCTGTGCAAAGATGCACAGTTCATCTGCAGTGTACTCCGGCAGATAAATCTGAGCCGTGAACTTCATCGTAAAGCGCGGATGTTTCATCAGCAAATCGTGTACATAGCGCTGTTCGTCCTCGAGAATCACAATCAGCCCATCTGTGCGGAATTCCATCGCGGTGGTCAGCTGTTCCACCGTCTTATCGTCCAGATCCCCGGCCTCCTCTACAATCAGCATACCACCGGCAATCTTGGCAATGGTCGCCGCAATATCCTTCCGATTCAGGTCAGCACCGTAAATGCGCGCCATTTTTGCCACCTTCCGGCCCTTTTCCTGCGCGATTGCTCTGGCCAGGCTGGTCGCCAGCGTCGTCTTGCCGGAACCGTGTGGGCCAAAAATCAGGATGTTTCCGGTGCGGGAGGTCCGATCCTCTCCCTTTGAGAGTGCCTGTAAAATAGCGTTTGCAATCTGATCCTCGATTCCCTCTATCTCGGTAAAGCCTTTGAAGAGTCCCCGCAGATGCGGCTCAATGGTCAGCGGATCGTCAAGGTATTCCTCGTCCTGGTACCTCTCCCCGGATTGCCCGTCCAGATTCTGTACGCCATCGTTCGATTCCGGTTCTTTTCCGGCAGCGCCATCATCCTCCTCATGCGAAAATCCGTTCTTCTCCGGTTCCATCCCGATTGCGCTTTGATCCGTCTCCTCTCTCACTGCCTGATCAGCCGGCTGCTCCGGGCGGACATCCTGCGTAATCGTTTGCTTTGTATCTGAAATGTCCTCAGCAGCAGCCGTCTCATTCCGGGCAGCTTCCCCTGCGTTGTTCTGCCAATTGTCCGTCCCCTGTGCGTAAATTCTGGCGACCTCCTCTGCAGGAATGCGAATGGTCTTAGAAGCCATCATCTCCTTGCGGGCGGCGGCCTCCAATTCCTCTCTGGTATTCACAATTCTGCGTGTCATGGATAAATCCTCTGCCGCGGCATACGACGGGAGTTCAGTCCGGTTCTTCAAAAACTTTTCCGGATTGCTCGAATACCGGAGTGCCTCCAGCTGCTCCTGCGTCAGTTCTCTGGCCGCCGCGGCCGTAATCGAGCGGGACCCCGCAGGCAGAATCGGCGTTGCCTCCGCTGCATCCGCCATATCCGCTGCTTCATAAAGTGCTCCGTCATCCGTTCTCTTTGCCGCTTCCGGTTTCATAACCGCAGCAGGTTCCGCTCCCACAGCTGTGACGGGTTCCGGCTCCTTCCCTGCTCCCGTTTCTGTATCTGCATCGATTTCCGGCTTCTTCACTGTCTCCGGCTCCATAGCCAGGGCAATTTCTGATTCCTCTGCCGCTTCCGGCTCCATAGATGCAGCAGTTTCAGGCTCTTTTGCTGCTCCCGGTTCTGCATCCGCAGCGGTGCCAGACATCTTCGCTGTCTCCAGTTCTGCATCTGCAGCGGTGCCAGACATCTTCGCCGCCTCCGGTTCCGCAGCCGCAGCGATTTCAGCTTCCTTCACTGCTTCCGGCTCTATAGCCACAGCGGACTGCTCATCCGCGGAGACTCCGGAACTGCTCTCAGCCGCTTCTCTTTGCAGCCTCGCTTCTCTGGCCGCCTGTTTCCCCTTTTCTCCCATCGCCAGAAGAATATCGTCAATGGAAAGCTTACCGGCCGTCCTCACCGGCTCTCTCGAAACTGGTGTCTGCTGAATTTTATGCAGACGTTCCTCAACAACCGCCGGTATATCGTCCTCGTTCGGCTCCGGATTTCTCGCTACGCCTGAGACCACCTTTCTCATACTCTTTGCCAGCTCGACATTTAAATCAACCGGATTCTCCGGCTCCGGAATCTCCGGTCTGACCGGTTCGGGCTCCTGGGGTTCCTCCGGCTTCCGCCATTTTCTCGCCGCAAAATTCCCCAAAGCAGGCTTCTTTGGCTGCTTCGGCACACTTTCCTTTTCCTTCTCCATCTCCGCCTTGCGCGCGGCAATCTCACCGGCAATCTCTTTCTCCGTCTCCGCAAGGATGTTTTCAGCGACGACCTCATCATCTGCTTCCTGAGTATCCTGTATCACCGTACCTTCTTCATCCGGATCCGTAAGATACTCCTTCTGAGCGTCATCCTGCAGGCAGACCTCATAAATCTGCTGCTGCTTCGGTGTAAGTGCCGCATAGCGCTTTTTCAGCTCCAGAGCCTTTTTCACATACTTGCCCGAATGGAACCAAAGCACCAGGTCATCGCAGGTCGCCAGACATTTCTGGATCTGCCCTGCCTGCTGATACTCACACGCCAGCTCGTAGGCCCACCGTTCCGTATACTCCAGTCCAAGGTATTCCTCCAGGATACCGATCAGCTCCTCCGGGGAGCTGCCTCTTCCCTTGTATATCATATATTTGAGAATATAGCGGTTATTGTCATGGGGAGCGGTCTGCACATACTCCGAATAATATTCCAGCGCCTCGTCAAACTGTCCCAGCCGGGTCGTCACCTCGACCAGCCGGTACAGCACCGTGCGGCCTACGGGAGACTTGCGGTACGCGCGTTCCAGCATCTCCTTGCTCTTAGTCAGATTCCCGGCGGCCTCATAAATCTCGCTGATCAGGCAAAGGGTCCTGACATTTCTGACCCGACGCCATTCAATGGTGTCCGCCAGATTCGCCGCAGCCCTGTAATCGCCCTGATCTACCAGCTTATCAATTTCCTCCAGTTTGAGGTTATACTCATATTTATCCAACTCCTGTCACCTCGTTCATCTTCTGTTTTATTTAGTGTATCATACCAATGTTTTCTTGTCAAAACAAGATGAAAAAAATCGCTGAAGTGAAAAAGTAAATTCCACTCTGAAAAGCGCAAAAAATTGGTGGAGAT
>JAJQHZ010000043.1:34400-48675 GCA_021199475.1 Lachnospiraceae bacterium | reverse complement strand
GCCTTGCCAGAGTCGCAACGTCAGAGAGAGTTAATTACTCCGGGAAATTGACATCGATGGATTCTTCGTGCGGACCGCCATAAACTCCGCAAACAGTCCCGCTGTCATCGCCGCAAAAAAATTGTAAATAAAGGACTCCGCCGTGCAGGCTTTCAAAAGCAGATAAACAATTCGGGCCAGCGCACCGCCCAGCCCCGCATACAACAGATATTCCCGCCGGACCTGATACACAGCGGCAATTCCCAGCGCCGAGCCAAACGTACAGATGACCAATTTGATATTTTCCCACATATCTGACAATCCTTCCGCAGCTATCTTCACATCAGGCTCCCGTAGAGCATCAAAATGCTCAGCAGAAACCCGCCGCCAATGGCAAGTGTCTGAAAAATCAGCTTGAGAAACTCCAGAATCCCATTGATTTCGTGCCCGGAGAGCAGATTCCGGAACGAGTTCACCATCGGAATACCCGGAACCAGCTTCAGGCTGTTGACAATCATCACCGTGGAATAGCCATCCAGATAACCGATTTTGTCAAAGAAAATAGCGACCGTCCCAATAATAAACGCACTGGCAATATTGTAAATGATCTTGTTATAAATCAGCCGCCTCAGATAAATTCCAAGCATAAAGGCCAGGAACGTATTCAAAATCACGATCGACAGATCACGTATAGTTCCGTTATAAATGCCTGTCAGGCAGACCGCAGACAACAGCGAAAACAGGAGCGTCATCCAGAGCGGATAGCTTCTCGCATCAAGCGTTTCCTTCAGCATTTCCTCCAGCCGTTCCGGCTCCGGCGTCGCCTCACAGACCCTTCTGGACAGCTGATTGAGCCTGCCAAGCCGCTCCATATGAATATCCAGCCCTCTTCGAATGCATCTCTGTCCCGATACCCGGACGCCATCCACGTCCTCCAGACTCAGCGTCAGATAACAATCGAGCGCAAAAAACTGGACATCCCTGCAGTGGTAGCTGTCACAGACCCGATAAACCGTATCGCTGACCCGCTCAATATTCGCCCCGCAGACAACCAGCTCCTCACCCAGCCGCAGCGAAAAATCCAGCAGATAATCCAGATTCTCTCTCATAGTGTTCCTCTTTGAACGATTATTCTTTTTTTCCGTTTCCAGTCAACGGTACCTCTTTTTTATCCGTTAACCGTGTAAACTTCCATCTGTAGTCTATTTACGCTGTGTCTAGCTCCACTTCTCATCGATTTCTTTTTTCAGCGCAACAAACATGCCATAAAATTCTCGCTTCGTTTGTTCGACGATATCCTGTGCCACCTTCTGATTATAGGAGTGAGCAACATTATTTCTGGCCTGCAATGCCCGAATCCACAGCTCTTCGTCCTGAATCATCCCTGCTTTGTAAGCTGTTTTTAGTATCGTTTTGGGCGAACCGGTTACTGTTTCCGGATACCCGAACTCTCCAAGCTTTTCCTTCATCATTTTCCATGACTGTTCAAAGCAGATTTCATATATTCCTACTAACCCGGTCATAACAACATTACTATACGGTTCCTCATATTCAAATATTTCCTGCAAATTTTCTAATGACGCGCAAAAATTTTCATATTTTCTCATACAGAACCTTCCCGTCTTTTAAAATAGACTCTAACAGTTTTTCCTGAACGCTTCCGTCCAGATTCACGACATCAAACTCCAGCAATGTGGAAGTCTCCTCATTTACATCCATCGCAAAGCGGGCAGTATTCCCCCCCGAAACTGCCAGATCAATATCGCTTCTCTCTTTAAAGTCTCCCCTTGCCCTTGATCCAAACAGTAGTACTCTATTTACATTCCACTGCTCTGCCAGTTTCTGTATTTCCTCTATCACATCCGGTCTGATTCCCGTATCCATCGTCTTACTCCGCAAATAATGCCTCAAACTCCTCCCGGCCGATTTTTTCTTTCTCGATCAGGAGCTGCGCGCTGGCGTGGAGCACGTCCATATGCGCGGTGATCAGCTCCCGCGCTTTTTCGTGCGATTCGTCGACAATCCGTTTGACCTCCTCATCGATCATTGAGGCAATCTCTTCGCCGTAAGCGCGGGTGTGCGCGAGGTCTCTTCCGATAAATACCTCGTCATCCTCGTTATCATAATTGATGAGGCCGACCCGATCGGACATTCCGTATTTGGTCACCATCGCACGGGCGATTGCGGTCGCCTGCTTGATATCCTGGGACGCACCGGTCGTCACGTCGCCGATGACCAGCTCCTCCGCGACGCGTCCGCCCAGGCTGACGATAATATTCTGCTCCATCTGGCCCTTCGTGTTGAACATTTCATCCTTTTCCGGCAGCGGCATTGTGTAGCCGGCCGCACCGCGCCCGGTCGGGATGACAGATACGGTATGCACCGGTCCGACGTCCGGCAGCAGATGAAACAGGATGGCGTGCCCGGATTCGTGATAAGCGGTGATACGCTTTTCCTTCTCAGAAATCACGCGGCTCTTTTTCTCCGCTCCGATTCCTACTTTTATAAATGCACGGTTGATATCCGCCTGACAAATATACACGCGGTCTTCCTTCGCCGCCATGATAGCAGCTTCATTCATCAGATTCTCCAGATCTGCGCCGGTAAATCCGGCCGTCGTCCGCGCAGTCTCCGCCAGATCCACATCATCCGCCAGCGGTTTGCCCTTCGCATGAACCTGAAGGATTTCCTCCCGGCCTTTGATATCCGGCCGTCCGACCGCCACCTGACGGTCAAAGCGCCCCGGCCGCAGGATCGCGGGATCGAGAATATCGACGCGGTTCGTCGCCGCCATAACGATGATGCCCTCATTCACGCCGAATCCGTCCATCTCCACCAGGAGCTGGTTCAGCGTCTGCTCGCGCTCATCGTGGCCGCCGCCCATACCGGTGCCGCGCCTGCGTGCGACCGCATCGATTTCATCAATAAATACGATACACGGCTGATGCTTTTTGGCCTCCTCAAAGAGATCCCGCACCCGCGATGCACCGACGCCGACAAACATTTCTACAAAATCAGAGCCGGAAATCGAGAAAAACGGAACCCCCGCCTCCCCGGCGACCGCTTTGGCCAGCAGCGTTTTTCCGGTACCCGGAGGGCCCACCAGGATCACGCCCTTCGGAATCCGCGCGCCGATCTGGACGAATTTGGCCGGCTCCTTTAAAAAGGAAATAATCTCTTCCAGATCCTCCTTTTCCTCTTTCAGACCTGCTACATTCTCAAATGTCACACGCTTCGCGTCCGGCGTGATCATCCGTGCGCGGCTTTTGCCAAAATTCATCATCCGGCTGTTGCCCCCGCCGCCCTGACGGTTCATCATGGTAAACATCGCAACCATTGCTGCCAGAATCAGGATGGTCGGCAGCCAGGAAAGCAGTACGCTCTCCTTCTCTACTTCTGTAATCTCCAGCGTAACATCCTCATATGCCTCCAGGGCTGCCTCGGTTGTCTCAACATTCAAAACATTCACGTACTTGATATCGCCCGACTCCAGCACAACCTTGAGCGAGCCGGTCGGCGTCTCCTCGTTCGGCGTAATGCTGATCCGCACGACCTCATCCGCCGCCAGAGCCTCTTCAAGATCACTATAGTTCCAGGTCTGCGCAGCCTCCATCCCTCCCCGGAAGGTCACCAGCAGAATCAATATAATAAGAACACCGGCGAGATATAAACCGATTCCTCTTGCGTTTTTGGTCAATTTGTTCCCATCTCCTGTCTAAAAATAATTATGAAAGAAACTCCATCGCCTCGTGCAGATAAATCTGCACAGGCTATGTCTTCTTTTCGCTGCTGTTTGGGGAAAATTCTGAACAGCAGGCCACAGAATTTGTCAATCCGAAAATTCAACCACTCCGATGAAAGGGAGATTGCGGTAGCGCTGAGCGTAATCCAGCCCGTAACCGACCACGAATTCGTCCGGGATATTGAAGCAGGTGTAATCTACCACGACCTGCGAAATGCGGCGCTCGGGTTTGTCGAGGAGCGTGCAGAGCCGCAGCGACGCGGGGTTCCGCTTTTCCAGGATTTCCATCAGATAGCTCAGCGTGCGGCCGGAGTCAATGATATCCTCTACAATCAGCACATTCTTGCCATCCAGCGGCTCGTCCAGATCCTTCACGATCTTTACCACGCCGCTTGACTTCGTGTCATTGCCATAGCTGCTCACAGACATGAAATCCATGCTCACCGGAACGGTAATCCGTTTCGCAAGCTCGCACATAAAAAAGACGGCACCCTTCAGCACACAGATCAGGTGTACTTCCTTTCCCGCATAATCGTCACTGATCTGTTTCGCGATTTCAGCAATCCGCTGATCCACCTCCTGCTCCGGAAGCAGAATCCTGACTTTTTCCTTCATAATCGTTTCTCTCCTGACTGTTTTCTTTCATATGTTTTATATGATAACCGTTTCCTTTGCGTTCTCGCACATAACCTTCAGCACCTGACCGGTATTCTCGGTGACTTTGGCGTCCTCGCTGATCCGGTATCCGATCACCCACAGAATATGCGGGCCGTCCGCCAGCAGGAGAATCTCATCCCGCATCGCGCGCGGAATCTTCCGGTCGATAAAGTAATCCTTCAGTTTTTTTGTGCCGCCCTGTGCATTCACGACCAGATAATCACCTGTGCGTCTGGTTCTCAACAGCAAATTACCTTTTATTGTATCATAGGAAATCCATTTCGTATACTTTTTTTCTTCCAAAAATTGTTTTTTCAGCTCCGGCGTGTTCGCGGCAAGCTCTGCCGTCACACGGCTACCTCCGCAGATCACCTGCCCGGGCACCGGCAGACGGACGGCACACGGAGGCTGCTCCGATCCCGGCCGCCCCGGACTGCCACTCGCATTCGCATCCATCTCCCCCCGCTCACAGGACGATGCAGGCCGCGGACTCCCCGCAAAATCAACCGTTTCTGTGTGCAATTTCCATGCCTCGCCGGAGGACAATCCATCGGGTTCTCCAGCTGCGCCAGACATCCCCACAGCATACCTTCGCTCAAATCGCAGGATTCCGTCCTCCCGCACGGCGCGGATGCCGTTTGGCAGGTCGCAGCTTTTTCCGCAGTCCATGTCCGCAAGCCGCATGAGCATCTCCAGGTGCACGGCACCGAAGTCCTTCGTGCCGCAGATTTCTCCCTGCAGCTTATGTGTACACAGCTTCTCAATCGCCCGTTTCAAAAGCTCTTTCTGAATCAGACTTTCTTCCTTTTTAAATGGCTCCAGCCGGATGCACACGGATGTCTCCCGCATATCGATACACCTTGCGGCCGCGGCGTCGGTCATCCGGTCTATGTACTCCTGTGCCTCCCGCAGCCGCCCGGCAGCCTCGGCAACGTGTCGCCCGGCCTGCGCATTCAGCTCCTGCTCCATCAAAGGCAGCACCGAAAGCCGGATCCGGTTTCGCGTAAAATCGGTTCCCAGATTCGTGGCATCCATCCTCCACGATACGCCTTCCTCGCGCAGATAACGCTCGATTTCCTCCCGTCTGGTAAACAAAAGCGGACGGATGATTTTCCCTTGCACGGGGCGGATTCCGCCAAGCCCCAGGAGACCGCTGCCCCGAACCAGATTCCAGAGCACAGTCTCTGCCTGATCGTTCTCGTTATGCGCCACAGCAATCCGCTGTGCTCCCCAATCCCGGCAGACCTCCTCAAATATCCGATAGCGCTCCACACGCCCGGCTTCCTCGCAGGAGTGCCCCTCCCGGCTCATCCGGCCGCGCACGTCCGCGTGCACAACACGGCAGGGGATCTGCATCGTTTTACACAGTGTCTCTACAAATACCGCATCCGCAAGGCTTTCCTGCCCGCGAAGCCCATGCTCCACATGCACGACCAGCAGCCCAAAGGGAACCTCCCTGCGGTAATGCTCCAGAACATTCAGCAGGCAGACGGAATCTGCGCCGCCGGAAACGCCTGCAATCACGCGCATCCCCGGCTCTATCATATGATAGTTTGCAATCGTCCGAAAAATGTGACGTCTCGTATCATCCATATCCCCGTCTTCCGCCTCCCGCACATCTCATTCACCCGCCCGCAGCCTGCCCTCTTATTGCCTGGTTCGGACTTTGTTCACTGTAATGCTCTCATTTCTCCCACAGCGTGCCCACCAGAATCGTCATATCGTCTCTGGCCTGCAGCTCCTGTCTTAAGTACACCCGCTCCATCAGGCGGCGCGCATACTCCTGGGCATTGCGCGTCCTGGTCCGGACGATCAGCTCCGCCATCGCCTGTTCACGGTTTTCTTCCGGCATCGCGTCCAGCACGCCGTCCGTCATCATCACAATGCTCTCCCCCGGCTCCAGCTTCCGGTGCTGGCTTTCATAATCCGACTGTTGAAGCACCCCGGGCGGAAACGCATTCGAGCGAATCACCTCAATCTCTCCGTCCTTGCAGAGAAAAGAGGCCGCTGCTCCTGATTTCATCATATCACACGTTGCATTATATAAGTCAACCATGCATAAGTCAATCGTTGAAAAAATCTGACTGCTGCTCTGCAAAAGCATACAGGAATTCATCAGGCGGATCGCCGACTCCTGCGGAAAGCCCGCTTCCAAAATCTGTTCCAGCATCTCAATGACCGTTTCGCTCTCACGGTTGGCCTCCGTACCGGAGCCCATGCCGTCCGCCAGGCTCATAATCACCTTCCCCGTATCCTTCTGCATAAGCGTAAAATTATCCCCGGAGACCAACTCCCCCGCCTTTGTAATCCGGGCGACGCCGCAAAAAAAGCGGTATCTGGTATCCGGCACAAAATGAAACAGCATCGGCTCCGGCGCAACCGCCGCCTGACAGTTCCAGGCCGGACACATGCTCTCCCCGCAGCAGTCCGAGAGCGCCTCCGCCACCGATTTTGCAGAAACAATGGTTCCTCTTTTCCCGCACAGCATCATGCGCGGAAGAATGGATTTCCACCAAAATGCGGACTCCCGTTTTCGAATATCTCCCCTCACAGATGTCCCCGCCCCTGAGGAAAATGCCAGCCGCGGGCGCATCCATGCCCTGCCGTGCCGCACGGAATGCAGCGTCAGGTAAAACTCCGCCCCGCCGCTTCCCTGCGCAAACGCACGTATGTCATCCAACTCCACATCCAGAAAGCAGAGCTCCCGCCCCAGCCGCCTGGCAATCCGGTTTTCCAGCTCCGGCATGTCCGAAAATCCCCGTGCGGTCCGCCGAAACAGCTCCGCCGTCTGATAAATCTGCTCTCCCGCCGCCCGGCGCTGCTCCAGCATGCGATTGCTCCAGAGCATGTTCGAGAGCGCCTCCTCATAGCCCGTCTGGAGCGTCAGCGCCAGCTGCCGCCCTCTGGAGCAATACTCTTTCAAAAGCTCCTCCTGCTCCGATGAAAACGCACCGCTTCGCTCCATCTCTCTGAGCAGCTCATACATCACCCGAAAGCTTTGAAAATACCCGTGTTCCCAACACATTCCAGCCTTATCACACCCCTGGCAGACCCGTTCCTTCACACCTTCAAATAGCTCCCGCAGCTCCTCCAGAGACAGCCGCTCCTTCTGACATGGCAGCTTCTGAAACTGCCTGGCCAGCCCGTAAAACGCTTCCGCGTACTGTTCCATCTGTTCCTGCTCCGGCCGCATCCACTCACCCATCATCCATCCTCCCTTACCCCCTGAATTCTGTCATCCCGCATGATAATTCCATCCTATTTTAGTACTTCCTTATCATACGATTCGAGCGACAAAAGGATATGATCATCCTATCACATTATAAATGCAGGATTTGTCGGAATCCCGACCAAAAACAGAAATATAGAAAAAGAAAAGATACCGCACCTGGCAGTATCCTTTCCACAACCTCGTTTTATTCATTATCCTGCGGCACTTTATTGGGCCACCCGGTAGATCACGTCGTCATCATATACCAGCCCCAGCTTCTCCCGCGCCAGCTTCTCAACATATTCGTCCGAATTCAGGTACTCAGCCAGATCCTCGATCTCTTCCGCGCGAACCTCTTCATCCTGAATCTCCTGCTCCAGATCCGCGATCTGTGTCACATACTCCGCATTTTTCGCCCGCAGTGACTGGCTCTGCACCAACAGCCCGACCAGCAGAATCATTACGATCACCGCAATGGAATACATACCGACACGATTGCTCTTACTCGGCTTTCTTTTACGACCTGCCATTCTCATTTACCCCTTTTCGATGTACGCCCCTTATTTTTCGTAACCGTTCTGTATGTGCACGGTCATTTGATATATTGTAATCGTTTTTTCGAGTAAATTCAATTCTTTTCTTGTGAAATCTGCAAGTTTTTTTTAAAACAGTCTTTTTCTTGCAAAATCCGCAGGTTTTTCTGACAGGAATTGATAAAATCCGACGCAAAGGCCGAAAAGCAATCCGCAGACACCGCCTGGCAGGGCAAAATATCCCCCGCATGCACTGCCTGACAAGGTGAATCACCATTCGTATGATACGCAGCAGGACACGAAATGCAATTTGCAAGCTGTGACGCACAAAAGCGGCCATTTTCAAAAGCAGCCCGAACAGGCGAATGAGTCCCGCCATTGCCAGCGGGCCAAGCGTCAAACGGTAGAGCAGAAAGCCAATCAGAATTCCGACGGCCGCATAGCCGCGGATGATTCCATCGCTCTTGCGAAAAGCCAGATAAAATGTAAGGAACCCTGCCGTCAGCCAGAACAGGAAGTCCTCGATTGAGAGAGACAGCAGGCCGTGGCGAAAACACCGGCGCAATGCGCGAAGAATGTCATACAGAAAGGTCAGCGCCGCGCCGTGCAGAATAAAAATCAGAAATACGGCAGTTTCCTGCCGTATCACGCTGCTCATCGGAACATCCTTTTCATCAGGCTTCCTTTTTTTGCGGGATTACTGCCGGAATACAAAATGCCATCCACGCTGCCGCTCATCTTCACCTCGCCCTGGGCGAGATCCAGACGGCCGATATGAAGGTTCTTTCCTTTCACCGTCAGCGTTCCCTGCTCCGTCTGAAGCACCACCATCGATTCATCAAAAGAAAGGACATCGGTCACGCCGGTCACACTGCCTTCTGCCCGGTCTCTCCACGAAATACTATGTGGCTTTGCATTTCTGTTTTCTTCCATCCCGCACCCCGGATGCGATTGCCTTGCTTTCAGTATATGAAAAACAGGAAAAAATATGACGAAAACCCGGCAGAGGATTCTTCATCTCCTGTCCGGGCTTTTCCTTGTAATCATCAAATGTATCGATACATCTCGGCTGCGGACTCCTTTTTAACGGTCTCCTGCACAGAAAGCACCTCAACCTTAACCGTCCTGCTGCCAAATTCTATCTCAATCTCATCGCCCGGCTTTACAGCCACGGAAGCCTTCGCTGCCTTGCCATTGACAAGTACGCGCCCCGCATCGCAGGCCTCATTCGCGACTGTCCTGCGCTTAATCAGCCTTGATACCTTCAGATATTTGTCCAGGCGCATTGGATTACTCGTTTACGATGTCCTTCAGAGCCTTTCCGGCTTTGAACTTCGGTGTCTTTGACGCGGCAATGGTCATGGTCTCGCCAGTCTGCGGATTCCTTCCTTCTCTCTCCGGGCGGGTCGATACTTCAAATGTACCGAAACCTACGAGCTGGATCTTCTCGCCGTTCTTCAGCTGCTCCGCAACGACGTCCGTGAACGCCTTCAGAGCCTTCTCGGAATCCTTTCTGGATAATTCTGTCTTCTCCGCGATCGCCGCGATTAATTCTGTCTTATTCATTTCAATTCCTCCTGATAAAATTCTGTATTTTACTGCGTCTCTGTGGTCATCTGTTCCTCCAGATGATTCCCGCAACTATTTATATAATGTAATAAACCTTTTGTCAAGGAATTTCCCTGTTTTTTCATTTTTTTGCGCCTGCCCGGACGCACAATTATCAATTTATCAATTGTCAAGCAATCAGAAAGAGACTATCATTTCACCGTAATCAAAAGCTTCCTCTTGGAGCGCTTTTTGGTTCCCTGTAGCCCAGGGCCTGCCGCAAAGTACCTTATATCGGGCGATCGAACGCACAGCCAGGAAGTCAATATCGCCTTAATCTTGGTCAATAACCTCCCTTTTCCATTGGAAAAACCTGCCTTATAATAGGCAACGAGTGAGGGGAAATCACTCAGAAAGTGAGGACTAAGATTATGAGAATTATGTCAAAATGGAACGAACTCGTTCAGAAAAATCGGGATGCAGCAATACTGTCTGTAATGGAATCGCGTGCCCTCACAAACTTTTATGATGGATGTCACGGCGATTTTGCAAATCTCCCGGATCAGTATACGGCACGCACAGAGCTTTGTTCCGAAACAGGCGCACAGCGCCGTCCATTCTGGAGAGCGGCACTGGCGCAGTAAACAAATACGTGCAGAAGAAATATTAAAACAGCAGGGATCTTGTTTCCCGGGAAAGAAAAACGGCCTGACAAATGTCAGGTCGTTTTTTATGCGTAGGGCCGGGCAAGGTGTATTGCGGCTAAAGCCGCACCCGGGTCTACGCTCCGCTTCGGTCGGCGCTAAACGGATGTCCACTGGACATCCAGCGCCGCGCGGGCGAGTAGGAGCCGACAAGCTGCCTCCTACTCGATTTTCTACTCTACCTTCGAAAACAGAATCCGGTCATTGTCAAGCTCCTTGCCCGCACCGCTGCGGAATTTTTCGAGCAGACCGTCCACTGTCAATCCATCGCGCTCTTCTCCGCTGATATCCAGAACAATACGCCCGGAATCCATCATCAATGTGCGGTTGCCCATTTCCAGAGCGGAGTGCATATTGTGCGTAATCATCAGACACGCGAGGTGGTTTTCTTCCACGATGCGCTTCGTGAGCGCTATCACCTTGTCCGCCGTGCCCGGGTCGAGAGCCGCCGTGTGTTCATCAAGCAGCAGGATTTTCGGCGGAATCAGCGTCGCCATCAGAAGGGTCAGCGCCTGCCGCTGCCCGCCTGAGAGCAGACCGACCGGCTGCTTCATCCGGTCTTCCAGGCCCATATCCAGCAGCGCCAGCCGTTCACGAAACATCTTGCGCTCTGAGGAGCTGATTCTGGAAAACATCGCTTTTTTCTTCGCCACACGCAGGTAGGCCAGCGCCAGGTTTTCTTCGATCGTCATATGGGGCGCCGTGCCCTTCATCGGATCCTGAAACAGGCGCCCGATATCCACAGCACGTTTGTATTCCGGCACATAGGTAATATCGCGCTCATCCAGGTACACATGACCTTCGTCTGGGAAAAAGCTGCCGCCAATACAATTGAACAGAGTCGATTTCCCGGCACCGTTGCTGCCAATAATCGTGGCGAAATCCCCATCATTCACCGTCAGACTCACTCCCGCGAGCGCCACCTTTTCGTTGACTGTGCCCGGGTTGAAAACCTTTTTTACATTCGTGATTTTCAGCATGACCCGTCACCTCCCTGCATTCGCGATCTTCTGCTTCTGCAGTGCAACACGGTTTTTGATATAAGGAGCGGCAATCGCGACCGCTACGATGACTGCGGACACCAGCTTCATCGCCTCCGCCGGAACGTGCATGCGCAGCGCAACGGCAATCACAAAACGATAGACACAGCTGCCGACAATCACGCCGACGATACGACGCGGAATGGAACGTTTGCCAAGAAGCGTCTCTCCGATAATCAGGCTTGCAAGTGCGATGGTCACCATACCAGTACCCATGTTAATATCACAGGATTTCTGATATTGTCCAATCAGGCAGCCGGAAAGTGCAGTCATGGAACCGGAAATGCACAGCCCTACCGTGATCGTGAATCCGGGGTTGATGCTGGACGCGCGGACCATATCCTCGTTGTCGCCCGTCGCCCGGATGGAAAGCCCAAGTCTCGTTCCCAGAAACCACGCAAGAGCCAGACAAACAATCAGAACAATAATCGCGGAAAGAATCAGCTTATACCAGGTCGCCCCGAAAACATCCTTGCAAAGGCTGTAGATGGTCTCTTTTTTGAATATCGACAGATTCGAGGAAAACCCCATCACCGCCAGATTAATCGTATAAAGACCGGTATTTACAATAATTCCGGAAAGAATAGGCTCCACTCCCAGCTTCGTCTGCAGCGATGCCATGATAAATCCGGAACAGACTCCCGCTCCCATTGCCGCAAACAAAGCCAGAATCGGGTGTCCCATAATCGCTACCTGTGCACCGACCGCACAGCCCAGAGTAAAGCAGCCATCCGTCGAGAGATCCGCAATATTTAAAATGGAATAGCTCAGGAACAAGGCCAGAGCAATCAGGCCATAAATAACTCCCAATTCCAGGGCATTCGTCACCACCGAAAGTGAAATAATTGAGCTCATATAACGTTTGAATCCTTTCTGCAACTGCGTTTTTTATTTCCGCGAAGCAACCGGCCAGAGGCCGTACTCGCCCGAACCGCCTGTTGACGCGGTCCGGACGAGCAGTTCTTATAACACTGTCTTATACCACTGCGCATATTCCTCTGGCTGCTCCCGGTTCCGCAAGCAGCAGGCCTGCTCGTAAGCTGGTTCCGCAAGAGCGGCCTTCCCGTAAGCTGGTTCCGCAAGAGAGGCCTTCCCGTAAGCTGACTCCGCAAGAGAGGCCTTCCCGTGAGACCTTCTCATGATCTGGTTCCGCAAGCAGCAGGTTATGCCGCAGCCCAATGATTACTCCATGCTCTCAGACGTTACGACCTCAACGATCTGTGTAGCTACTTCTTCAAATCCGCTGTAGTCAATGCCAAGCGCTTCCGCGGTCTCTGTGTTGACGGTAACAATACCATTGTCAAACGTAACGACCGGTGTGGTCGCCGGATCCGCGCCCTGCAGAATTTCCACTGCGAGGTCAGCGGTCTCTTTTCCGAGCAGCTCATAGTCAACGCCAAAGCCTACAAACGCACCGTTCGCAGCGAACGAATCCGCGCCGGTATAATGCGCAATGCCGTTCTCGATCAGCGTCTCATAGATGGAAAGCTCTGCCGCCATAACGGTATTATCGGTCGGTGTGAAGATTGCCTGCACGCCGTCCGCCGCCAGAGACTCAACGGCCTGCTGAATTTCAGAGGTGCTGGTACCGGTTGCTTCCACATACTCAATCCCCTTCTCATCCAGATATGCCTTTGCGTCCGCAATCGGCTGTGTCGAGGAATCCTCAGACAGGCTGTACAGCAGACCGACCTTATCCAGATCCGGGTTCGCGATAAACATGAGATCCAGAATCGCCTCCGTGTTCAGGGCATCACTCGTCCCCGTCACATTTGCGCCCGGCTCATCCATGGACTCTACTACGCCGGAGCCTACCGGATCCGAAACCGCAGCGAACACGATCGGTGTGTCCTTCCCGGAATCCTCCACCTCTTCCATGAGAATGCTCACCGGCATCGTCGCAATCGGGATCACAACATCTACTTCATCATCGTTGATCAGCTGAGATGCCTGCTGCATCATCGTTGAGGAATCCGCGTTGCCGCTGTAAACATATCCCTCATATACATACGTATCCTCGCCTTCCTCAGAAAGCGCGTCCAGCTCTGCCAGAATCGCGTCCTCAATCTGATCCAGGGAAGCGTGATCCATCAGCTTAAGAACGCCTACCTTGTACTCCTCCGCCATCGCCGTGCCGGATACTGCCATCGTCGCCATTGCCGCTGCAAGTACACATACCGCTAATTTCTTTTTCATGTCTGTTCTCCTTTCACATGAATCTGTAATGTTAATTCTCCGATTTGCTTCTCAGATCGGAGCACAGTCTGCCAAAGCAGATGTCTGTGTTTTTTATCGTTACACCGGTTTCACATATCTTTTTCTCCTCAGATGTCAATCCGGTGAAATCGATCCTGAAACAATTCTCTTTACTCCTTACGCGGCCGTGTGCATAAAAAAACTGCCCTTATATTATAATATAAGGACAGATATCTTCTGCGGTGCCACCCTACTTGCTGTCATAGACAGCCACTCAGTGAAATGCTGACACATTTCCCGTCTTTAACGCAGACATGCGTCTCAGCTACTGACCACGCGTCCTAAATGACTGTTCAGGATTCTTCGATACCCGGCTGTCGTAAATCAGGCTCTGATCTACTCCATCCGGCTGCGGCATCCCATCATCCGAACGCGGCGTTCACCTCGCCCTCTGTGACCCATTTGCAGGCTGCTTACTGTGGGTATCCCAGCACCACCCACTCTCTGTGAGCGCATATCCTGTTTGACTCTCACATCATCGGTTTTTGTTATATGATTGCAAATCTTGTATTACTATAAAACTTGTAATACTGTTAAACCTGTATTGTTATGAAACTTATATTACTGTGAAACTTATATTACTGTGAAACTTATATTACTGTGAA
>JAJQHZ010000043.1:14889-34300 GCA_021199475.1 Lachnospiraceae bacterium | reverse complement strand
TGAAACTTATATTACTGTGAAACTTATATTACTGTGAAACTTATATTACTGTGAATCACATCTGAAAGGGATCTTTACAAATGCTTTTCTATAAGGATTATCATCATTTTGGCATACACAGCGGAATTTGTCAACCCATATTTTCATCATCGCGGCTACCTATTTTTTACCATTGATGGCTCCGTATCTTTTCCTATGGCGGCCCCATATTCTTTACCATAGGCACCGCCATATTTTTCTTCGCCTCCATTATCCCCGTCCCATCATGCCATATATCTTGCCATATCTCTTCTCAGGAAACCGCACACAAGCCATATGCGTCTGAAGTGTTTTCCGAAAGCCCGAGCCTGTCTTTCAGCCAAGATGAAAGCCTGCTTTTTCCAATCCCTGTCAGGATATTCGTTGGCTTCAGCCTGCCCGTGACCCGGCTCAGCACTTCCTCCTTCAGATAAAGCGGTACATTATCAACCATAAATGCTTCCATCGATGCTAGCAGGGATGCAGAGGAAGAAATCACCCCGTGGTAATTTTTTATAACATTTGTCATATCGGACCATGCTTTCGTCGTCGGGCTGGCGATGCCGGTAATATAGTTCGCTGCCATCCCTGCCAGCTTCCCTCCTCCCTGCAGCTTTGATACAACGCCCTGTACCACTGTGGTGTTTGCCAGCTTCCGGGTCGCTTTGCCAATCACTCCGGAAACAGCACCGGTCAGACCTCCCAGTCCCGCATTCAGCACCGTCTCTTTTGCTACATTCCCTAATGATTTTGTATAGCCGCCCGGATTGGATAGATACGTAAGCCCTTCACCTGTAAGAGTTGACACCGCACCGGACACGGCTCCGCCTGCAATCGGCCCGGCATAAAGTGTCGTGACGCCGCCTGCCGCACCGCCGGTTGTCGAGCTCAGATAGGTTTTCCAGTCCGAATGCGTGAACTGACCGGAGGTGACGGATTCCATCACATCGCTTACAAGCTGTCCGGCAAAGCCCCCCGCTCCGCCAATAGCCGCCGCAATCATGTCATCCACAAGAAACCAGTAGGCGGATTTATCTGTATGATTCAGCGGATCATGGACACAATAGCTGTACGGATTCAGGGAGTCCGGCATGGTTATGTCACCGCCAAACCGGTCCATCGCGTCAAACATCCCCGTCTCACCGCGGTACTGCCGCGCCTGCGCAAACCAGGTACCGGCAACCGGATCATAGAGGAACCCGCTAAAGCCAAACTCTTCTCTGTCCGGAACCTTCTCTTTGCCTCCATTGTCGGGAAGCAGACTGCCAAACTCATCATAACGGTTCTGATACAAGAGCCCCGGAACACCGATCCTGACCTTCCTGCACTGCCCGCTTTTCAAAATCGTCCCGTCATCCATTTTCTGCAGCTCATTACCCAGTACGACCTGCTCCACCATCTTGCGCAGCACATTTCCCTGCGCATCCGACAGATACCATCCGTGCGCTCCAGGATCAGCCGCAAAACCCTCCAGCTGGTTCCCCCAGAAGAATACCTCGGATTCCTCTGCCTCACGCCGTTCCATCAGGTTATCATAAATTTTGCTGTAATCCAATGTATAAGTGATTGTCCTCTCCGTTCCTGCCAGGCTCTGCCGCATTCCAACGCGATACCCCAGGCCATTGTATTCATATGCGGCAGTGTCTCCGTCCCCCGCCTCTGCATAGGACAGCCGGTTTCTCGCGTCATACTCATATTTCTTCTCCGTGCTCCCGTTGCAAAGCACTTCCACCAAATTACCGCGGCGGTCATATCGGTAGTCTGTGCGTGCACAGTATTCTTTTGTATGTGCACGATATCCTTCTGTATAAGCTTGATATTCTTCTTTATGTGTCTGATATTCTTCTTTATGTGCATGACATGCTTCTGTATATATAAGCCTGCAGTCAGTGCCTGCTCCATCCTTTTTCGACAGCTCCGGACAATCGGAAGGAAACAGTTCCGGGCAGTCGGAAGAAAGCAGCGCAGGGCAATCGGGAGGAATCACCCCGGGGCTGTCGGATGGAAGCACCCCAGAGCAGTCGGATGGAATCAGCTCTGACCGGACGGAATGAAGCATCCCTCCGCGCCGGTCGTATTCATATTGAATGCGCTCATAAGCACCCCGCTTTGATTGGAAGCGCAAAAGGGAGCTTCGGTTTCCAAGCACATCATATTCATATTCCCGCAGCAGCCTGCCATCCAGACTTACCCGGTCAAGACGTCCGACAGGATCATACAAATACTGAAAGCATCCGCCCTCTGCCGCATCGTCCCTTCGGAAAGCATCGCACTGTATGCGTCTTCCAAGCGAATCATAGCGATAGGAGAAATCATCCAGCAAACCCTCTCCGTCCGTACAGCTCATTCCTGCGAGCATTCCTTTTGCATCATACTGATACTGAATATTCCTTCCATCTGGCAGCAATCTTGACGAAATCCGACCAAATTCATCGTACAAATAGCTTACCACGCATTCTTCATGTGTCATCCTTGTCAGCCGATCCAGTCTATCATACTCGTATTCCACGCTCTGTCCTTCCGGATAGCGGACACGTACACGGTTTCCGCGTGCATCATAGTCCATATGCAGTGCCCGCCCATCCGGATACTGGATTTCTGTCACATTGCCCAAATGATCATATTGGATACCGGTCTTACCGGTCCAGTCATCTGCCTCACACAAGCGCCCGGACGAATCGTACCGGTATTCTGCTCTTTTCCCATCCGCCCATGTGATCCTCTGAAGCAGACCAGAGCAGTTATACGCATACTGTGTAAGCAGCCCGGCGCGATCTGTCTTTTCCGTCATCTGCCCCAGACCATTATAGCGGTACTCCTCGGTCTCTCCGGCCGCATCCGTGAGCTTTGTGAGGCGCCCCATCCGATCGCGTTCATATGCAGCCCACACGACCCAGGATTCCTTTTCCGTCACGCTCCGAGTCCGTTCCGAACCGGCTCCCTGTGCCTCCAGAAAAGCTTCTGCCTTATTTTCCAGTGCTTCATGCAACCATTTTCTTCCGTCTTCCGACGTTTCGCGCAGTATTTCTGATCCGGCCTGCGGCGTTTCGTCCATTGCTTTTAACCCGGTTTTCGGTGCTTCGCGCAGAACCTCCGCCAGATAATCGATCGCATCATAGGAATAGCGCGTGGTATGTCCCAGCGCATCCGTGACCGACTGAAGCTGTCCGGTCGGGGTATAACTGTATTTCGTCACATTTCCTTCAAAATCTTTTCTGAATACCATCCTTCCTGACGGGTCATAGCCAAATTCCATCCTTTCGCCCTGCTCAGTAAGCAATGCATTCAACCGGTTCAAATTGTCATACTGATAGTGAAGAGATGCGCCATAAATGTCGGTAAAGCAAACCAGATTCCCGTTTGCATCATAGGCGAAGGATTCCTCTGTCCCATCCGGATACTGAATCAGCTCCGGAGCATCGGAACCTTTGGCATACTGATACCGCGTACATCTGCCGTTCTCATCCGTCACACCGATTACCTGTCCAATTAAATTGTATGTATAGATATTCCTATGCCCCAGACTGTCTTTTTCCGAAGTCAGGCGTCCTTCCGCATCATAGGTACGGAAGGATTCCGTCCCGTCCGCGCCTTTTTCATAAACAACCTGTCCATTCTCATTGTATCGGTATTCCATCACAGCGCCATCCGCGCCCGTCACTCTCGTACAGCGTCCCATGGTATCCCATGCAAAGTCTGTCGCCATGCCCATCGCATCCGTTCTCGACAGCACATTTCCGGCTGCGTCACAGGTATAATGAGTCTCATTTCCTTCCGCATCGCATACACACTCCAGGTGGCCATTCTCATCATACCGGTAACGAAATACGCCGCCATTCGGCAGTGTCATGCCCGCAAGCCTCCACATCGAATCATATTCAAAATCCGTCCGCCTGCCGGCAGGATCCGTCACCGACAGCGGACGATTATTCTCATTATAAACGGTAGCCGTTACACTGCCGTCAAAGTTCTCCTCTGAAATCAGATTGCCCATCTGGTCATACTGATACTGCTTCTGATACCCGTCCGGTCTGGTTTCACGGATCAACCGCCCCATCACATCGTACGCGTAGGCACTCCAGTTCCCATTCGCATCCGTTCGCGCAACCCGCCGATTCAGCGCGTCATATTCAAACTGCGTGATACTGCCATTCGCGCCCTGAAGCGTGCACAGATTGCCCCTGTCATCATACCAAGCATTCACCGACGTGCCATCCGGCAGACGAATCTGTGTCGTATGCCCCTGGTCATCATACGAATACTCCGTCTTTTCCCCGACTGCATTTTCGCGGATGATCAGATCTCCCGATGCATTATAGACATTTCGGAGCCTGTTTTTCCCATTCACCGATATTGTCAGCAGGCGATTCTGATCACTGTAGGTTGCACAGATTTTTGTCCGGTCAGCGGTAAGAATGGTTGTAATATTGCCCCTGTCATCATACTGAAGCCGCGTCACATTTCCCAGCCGATCCGACAGCACCGTCTTCTGTCCAAGCTCATTATATTCGAAGCATTCCTCCCCATCCGCGTAGACATTGCGGATGTTCTGGTATTTTTCATCATGAATGTGTGTGCTACGAACACCATTGCGCTCCGTCATAATGACCGCTCGCTCTTCATCCCGGTATTCAAATATATTTGTCGTTCCGTCCGCAAAGCGCTGAAAAATCACCCGCTGCCACTCATCGTATTCGGTCTCCACCGCTCCAATCTGCCTAGGATTCTGCACCCGGCTGATTTTTCCATACGAATTATAGGTATACTCGTAAGTAGTTCCGTCCGGCAGCACGACCTTTCTCAGGTAATCGCCCTCAAAATAATACCGGCAGACTCTCCCCGTATGGTCGCAAACCGAATCCAGCCGATTCCCGTCCTGATAAAAGAAATCAAAATATTCGCCGGAATCCTTTTCCACTCTTACCAAAGCGTCTTCTTTATAAATAAGAGAAAAGCCTGTTTGATGCATATCCTCAAGCCTTACAAATCGGCCATCGTCGTCAAACCAGGAGCGTTCGCCGTTCAGGGTTCGATAAACATACCCTTTCTCTGTATGAGCAAGGGAAGCCGTCGTTCCGGATACCGGGCGATACCTGCCATCGTCACACGCAGCGAAGTACTCTTCCCTTCCATCCTCCAGCATCACCGAAGCATCTGCCTGCGCCAGAAAATACGACGGATTCTTTACGAGACGTCTCTCGAAGCTGCTATTCCAGTTTGCGCCGAGCATCCCGTTACAGGAGCCCATAGAGTTGTAGAACCTGCCCAGTCGAAGCGGCAAAAATCCTGGTATCTCCATATCCTGATTGTCCAGAACAAAATTTCCGGTATTCAGATTGACCGGATCGCTGCTGTACAGAGCCGAAACCGTTCCGTTTCCATTCGTAAAGGCAAGCCCGCCCATGCCCGCGCTGCCGCCCGTGCCAGCATGGGACGTCCCGCGCAGAGAACCTCCCGTGCCGGTCAGGCCCGATGCGCCCAGAATGGTATTTTCCGCAGCCCGGTAAGCTTCTGCAATCTCACGCAGGGCTGTCCCCATCCGCCTCGCCGTCAGGGCCTCTTTCCTTGCCGCATTTCCAATGGAACCGATCGAAGACTTCACAGAGCGATCGGAAAGCCCCTGCATGCGAAGGTTTCTCCCAACGGTATCTGCCGAATCGGCGGCATTTTCAAGTATTTTCGCCTGCGCGTCAAGCACATCTGCGAATCTCGTAATCCGATCGCATCTTACAGAAAATTCACTCACCTTCATTCCCTCCTTTCCTATCCCGCAATGATCTTTCAATCGAGCAGGATGCAGGCCACGCACGATTGTGCGCGGCTCTCCATTCCTGTCCGTCTCATACTCCCGCTGCCTTCCTATTTAGCTTCCCGTATTTCTCCAGTGTTTCCGTAAACCGGTCATAATTCTCTGCCAGAAGATCCACCGTCACAAGCCTCCGTCCATCTCTGTAGACGAGCAGCTGAAACCGTTTTGACACGTCCACTCTCTCAATCTCCGCAAACGTCACAAGCTGTGTTCTGCGCAAAAACCGGTGTATCTCCATCTGCTCTCCTGTTACCCTGACGCTCCAGGTCATGGACCAAAGCATCATGGCAAGGCCGACCGCGGCAAAGCCAAGGGAAACCCGGATGAGCTCTATCGTAGCAGAAGGGGTTCCCAGACATCTGGAAACAGCCACAAAGGCAAACGAAAGCATTCCGATCATCATAACAGCCGCGAAAACACCGGTCAGCGCCTTTGGAAATTTCAGCACGTAACTGCCGCCATCCAAAACGGTTCCGTCAGGCGACGCGCTTCGGTTATGCAAATAGCCGGTCACCCAGCCTACTAAGCACATCGCAGCCGCATACACGATGTATTTAACCATTTCTTTTCCCATACCCGGCTCTCCCGGCAGTCAGACAATTACATCCGCAGTCAGGCTGTTCGCCAGATCCGCATTTGCAGTTTCTGCCGAGCTGTATTGTGCGGCCATCTCGTTCAGATCTGCGGAATGCTCTTTAATCATTTTGTAAATGCGATCCATATCATCCTGGAGCGACTGGAACTTACTCACATAAGAGGAAGCTGCTGTTCCGCTCCATACCTGCCCCGAAAGGCCGGTGACGATGGACGTCATCTGCTGTGTAAGGTTGCTTACCGTGCTTCCGCTCGATTCAAAAGCGGAAGCCGTCGCCTGAAGCTTTTCCGGGGTTACTCTCAAAATTCCTGATGCCATAATTGATCCCTCTCTTTCCTAATAATTTCTCGCGCTCGCTGTCGACACGTTCGTCTGCTCTGCTTTTTCATAAGCATCCGCAATCTGAATCAGCTTTGTCACATAGTCTGCGACCGCATTGTAAAAGTTTCCCATCTGAATGGTGTCCTTCGAAAACGCGCTGTGAAATGCATCACTCGCCTCGCCTTCAAACTGCGCGCGAAGCGCTCCCTCCTCCTCGGTCAGCGAATTGACTGCACTTTTAAACTGTTCATTCAGCTGTGCCAGATCGTCCGCTCTGTTCCTCAGTGTTGATGATGTTACCTGAATCTCGCTCATGAATCCGTTCCTCCTTTTCTTATTCCGCATCATTTTTGATGCATTGTTCTATATATAGATCTCCCTTCCCGGGAGCCTATACCATTTTTACTGCGTCGAGACGTTTCTGCCCTTCGATTTGCACGCCAGGCGTTGCAAAATGGGCAGGTAATGTCGCGGCAGATTCCTGGTTTGCAGACCTTTTTTCTCTTATGATAAATACCGCATAAGGATCCATCAGGAATAATTTCTCTGCTGCGCCAGCCGCAGCGCTCTCATTTCCGCATTGTATGTATTTCTCGCAATCGACCGTATGGCCGCGGCTGTCCGTTCAAGCTGCGCTGCGGTCGAGAGAATGTCTGACTGCAACCTGCCGCATTTTTTTACATAAGCCGCCGAATTAGAACCCGTCCAGCTGGCCGATATACCCGAAATACATTCCTGCAGGCGGCCATTCGCCATATTGCGAAGCGCTTTCGCACTTTCATTTAAAGAATCTGCCTGTCCGACAGCCCGGTCATAATCCAGACTGATCTCCGAAGCACTCTTTGCCATCCAAATCACCTCCATGATCTCTATATGATCACATCTGTCAAAAGAGACTGCGCTGCCATCTCTGCATCCGATTCTGTCCTGTCATACAGCCCTGCCATCTGCAGCAAATTCACCGGATGATTCCGCAATCGGTTCACCGCCTCATCCATCGCAGCCTTCAGCGCCGCATACTGCGACTGATGAAATTCATACGCTTCCCCTTCCCAGTAAGCGCCCATTTGCCCGACTGATTCTTCAACCGAATCAAACTGGCTCCGGATAACGCCAAGGCGCTGTCCCATGTCATCCGCCATCTCTGATAAAACCTTCGGATCCACCTTCAATACGATAGCCATAAAAATCCCTTTCCTCTCCTCAACACTTTCCCGAAGCTTCGCCGCCCCGATGCCCGATGAAATCCTGTTTGTATCCATGCGCACCGGAAATCGAAGCCATTTCCTACTGATCAGCCTGCGAAATCATGTCCGAAACCTGCTGTTCACATTTCCTGTACTCCGTCACAGCGGATTCCTCATAATCAAGGATGCTCTGGAGGCCTGCACAGACCTCAGACAAAAGACTCATGTCCTCTGTCAGGCTGTTCACAAACGCCGCATGAGCCTCTCCCTCCCACATGGAATTCAACGCGTCCACGGCAGCGGACAGCTCTTCCATTTCTGAATGAAGCTTCACGAGCTTCGCCCGAATCTCCTTCCTTGTCCGATTCAGGCTGGCGGTATTCACCTTAATGTTGTCTGCCACTTTCTATCTTCCTCCTGTCCTGCCCGTTGTTCCTCCCCAAACGATCTGCTGTCGGGCAAACAGCAGAGTTTCATTCCTCGCCGCCGCTGCAGAAAATCACTGCAAAAAACCACTGCAGAGATATACGGCGATACGCTTTGTACAGGCGCATATGGATGCGATCTGAGGCTAACCGCCCCGTACCTGCTACACGAGCAGCAGCCGCGCTCCGTTTTGAATCCCATAAGACTGCAGCGAGCGCCATCGATCGAAACGAATGCTCCGATCCGCCGAACACAGCAAAAAATCGTTTTCCGAATACTGCCGTTCCGATTTCACCATGTTTCCTGTGATCTCCGCAATTTCCGCAATCAGAAGATTTACCGGCACCGTCTCATCTACCTGAAAATCACAGGTTTTGTCCAGAGAAGGGATGTAAATGTCAACTAAAATCACTTTTTGGTCCCCCGTCTTCCTCAATCTTTTTCAGCAGCTTCCATAAAAATTTCGCTTCTCGCCTGATCCCTTTCAATCGAATACTACCGATTGTTTTGTCTCTTCCTTCTCGCTACGAGCGGAACGACAATCTTTTTCACCGCCGCCTCACCGTCGATCCAGGGGATCCATCCGATTCCGGCCTTTTCCGTCCTTGCCTGTTCTTTATAGGAAAGGTAATCAAAATTCAAAATCCCGTTCTGTGAAGCATTCCCGCCAAAAAGGATTCCATTTTTTCCGGAAATAAACGTTGTAAACGCCGGAAAGCCACGCATGCGGTTTTTATCCTCCGGATTCAAAATCCCGATGAAAAAAATGTTATGATAGCGGCCCTTCGCCATCAGGGTTTCCATGAACCCCTTCATGCCCTTCTCGCGGTTCTTCGCGTCATTCATTGTGTCAAACAGCCATGCCAGGTCGGTAATAAACAGAAACACCGGCGTTTCTTTCCTTGTATAACCGTACAACTCTTCCTCCTCGCCTCCCTCCTCCAAAATCGTCTTCTTCCATTGATTGCGCCGTACAAATTCAGGCGTGAGCGTCTGCTGAAAATAATCAAACAGCTCTTCATCGCTGCGTATATAACACAGCTTTTCTTCTCCGGCATATCCCGGCAGCAATCCTTTCCCGTCAATCAGGCAGATCTTGCCTCCTTTCAATAAAGCGGACTGCAGCATTACCTTCATAAAATTTTTCTTCCCTGTCCGCGCCGCCCCCGTGATCAGATAGCAGTACGTCCGGGCAAGGTCAATGCTGTACACCTGCGCATTCTCCGCGTTATAGCCAACCGGGAGCAGACAATCCGCAGCCGCCGCGGCCGCCACATCATCCAGAGCGGCAAACTGCTCCCAGTCCGGCTTCAGAGGGATCTCCGGAACCGGCTGGGCGCGCTTTCCCGTCCAGGCCTGGTCCATCTCATCGCAGGTCTGCGAAATCCTTTCCATCCTCTGGTAATCGTCGTCAGCAAAAAGGGCAAGCGCCGTCTGATATTCCAGAACCCGGTCTTCATAAGCTACAAGCCCGCGCCCTTTCACTCCCCGCTCTGGCAGCATCGGAATCTGCGGGATATGCAGCGCCTCCGCATAAGAAAAGCGATCCGGAAGCTCCAGACACAGCACCGTTTTCATGTTTTCTCCAATGCGTCCCGGGATTTCATTCATGCCAAAGCCGCCTGCCGAGAGCAGCAGAAAAATACCGTGTCCCACGCCTTCCTTGGAAAGCCGGATAAAAAGCTTTTCGTAAATTCCCTCTGTCTTCTCATTGAACGCAGAAAAATTGTCAACCACCACCAAAATCGCAGGGAGCGTCATCCCATTTGTCCGCACATACTGGCTGTAATTGCCGCCGCGAAAAAGCTTCTTTCTCTCGTTCAGGATGCGTTCGAGCATGTAAAAGAATTTCGCTATCTTTTCATTGTCTCCCTCCACCATGATTCCGCCGAAATGCGCCAGACTCTCAAACGCGGACAGCATCTTGTTCCCAAAATCCAGCGCATAAACGTTCAGGTAATCCGGCGAATACCTTGTCACCAGCGCATACAGGATCGTCTGCAGCATGGTACTTTTCCCCGTCACGACCGATCCGATAACCGCATGGTGCCCGCCTCGCGAAAAGCTTACCGTCAATGGAAGCTGCGCCTGATTCTGCGGGTCGTCCATCAGGCCGACCAGGGCTTCCAGCGCCCACTCGTCGGAAGGTTCCCGCCATGCTCCATCCGCAAACGCAAAGTCCCGATATTCCTCAAATTCATCCAGGTAAAGATGATCCGGAAGCACCGGCAGCCAGAGCTGATGACTCTGCCGATACCCGTTTTCGGCCGCCGTCTTGCTCAGATATTCTTTTATAGCCTCCAGCTGCGTCTGCGCCGCGCCTGTTTCCACGGCTGCCGCTTCCATTCGGGCGGCAGCCTTCTCTTTCTTCCTCCCGGAGCCCTCGCTGGCATTATTCTTCTCTAATATTCCATCGAATTTTTCACAATCCCTCTCCGTACCCGGCTTTTTATCCGCATCCCCGCATTCATCGCTCCTCTCCGCCTCTCCTATACGCGGAACATGCCCGCCGGTCATCTCAATCCTGCCGGTCCTCGAAATCAGTCTGACACTTTCCTTCCCGCCGTTTCCGCCCTTCCCGTCATAGGGCGCCCCGCTCCATCCGGACTGAAACAGCTCATAGACCTCATCATTTCCCACCTGCAGATAACACCGCCCGGCCTGTGTCAGATACGCGGCATCCGGTTTGTGCAGCATGTCATTGCTGTCCTGGCGATCCTGTACGCGCAGACACAGGCGAAACCGGGTATTGCTCCAGATGTTGTCGTCTACTGTGCCGCCCGGCTTCTGCGTCGCCAGGATCAGATGCACACCCAGACTCCGCCCGACCTGCGCGACACTGATCAGCTCTTTCATAAAATCCGGCTCCTCGCGCTTCAGCTCCGCAAATTCATCAATAATGATAAACAGGTGCGGGATCGGAGCCGATGCTTTTTTATTTTTGTACAGCTTCGTATAATGGTTGATGTTATTGACCCCATGCTCTGCAAAAACGCGCTGCCTTCTGCGATTCTCGCTTTTGATAGAAACCATGGCGCGAAATACCTGGTTCCCGGACAGATTGGAAATCTGGCCGATCAGATGCGGAAGTCCCTCAAACAGGTGCGCCATGCCGCCGCCCTTGTAGTCAATGATAAAAAAGCCGACGTCATCCGGACTATAATTGATCGCGAGAGACAGCAGATACGTCTGCAGTGTCTCACTTTTTCCGGACCCGGTCGTGCCGGCAACCAGTCCATGCGGTCCATGATATTTTTCATGCACATCCAGATAGCAGGGTGCTTTGCCCGCTTTTTGTCCGATCAGCCCGCGGATATTGTCATAGCTCCGGTTCTTCAGCCACCTCTTTTCTGCATTCAGCTCAGACGGCCTGGTAATCCCGGCCATCTCAAAAAAGGTAAGTGTGGACGGAATATCCCCTCCGCTTTCCATCTCCGGCACCTCAATATTGGACAGCCTCCGCGCAAATGTCTCCAGCTGCTCTTCTCCAAACGTATCAAACTGAATCCGGATCCGATCCTCTTTTTGTGCGGAAACGTTATACATTCCCTGAAAATGGCTGTCATTTTCTACAATGTATTCGCACGTGTTGGGCAGCTGATCCGCGCTTGACGCGAGCATAATTGTACTCAGGCCAATCCGGCTCTCCTGGTCAAAAACATATTTGGAGATCAGTTCTCCCTCTATCAGCGCCGGATCAGACAAAAACAAAACAAACCATGGCTTTTCCGGCATTTTTTCATATCCCGGTGAGACGGTCCCCGCATCCTCCAGTCTTTTTCGAAGGATTGTTACCAGTTCATAAAACACATCCCCCGCCTCCCGTTTGTCAGCCGCGATCAAACGGATTTTCCTGTCTCCCGCCCAGACATGGGGAAGCCATTTCGCAAACTCCCACTGCTTCCGGTCATCGGAATTGTTTTCATCATAAACCAGCACAATTTTTACATCCGTATAGCAGTTGCAGGCAGCCATCTGTATCATCAGAAGCCTGGACACCCAAAACGCGCCCGCCTTCTCCCTTCCTCCCACCAGACCGACAAGCCGGTGCTCCAGCAGGTTCAGAAGGACCGGCACCCCGGTCAGCGTCCGATATTTTTCCACAATCTCCCCCGGCTGTTCCATCAGCGCATCCATATCCATCCGAAATTTTTCTTTCGGGATCTGAACCGCGACCTGAAAATCCATGTCGCCAAGCCCCAGTCTGCAGCACAAAAAATCCTCATGCTTTTCATTCCGGTTCCAGAGCGTTCGCGTCTTTTCCCCATAAGACAAACAGGCCTTCGCATCCGGATACATTCGAATGCGAACGTTTTGATTATGTACGTATTTTTTCTGAATCTCCTCCGTTTTTCTCTGCAGATAACGGCTGTAGGCATCCTTCCGGTGCGCCTCATGCTCCGCCTCCGCCTTTCTCTGATAGCGGACATTCAGAAAGCCCCAGAGAGAGCCGACAGCCGCGGACGAGAGCGCCATGATCAGGCCGGAATACATCATAATTCCTGTAGAACTCCCCGAGGCACGGGATGACGCAGCCATAAGAAACGAGCCAAGGAGCATCGGAACCGCCATCGTAAAGGATGGTCCGATTGTCATCAGAAGCGGTTTCTTAGGCGTCCTCCCTTCTTTCGGAGGCTCTTCAATCTCAATGACCCCCTGCTCTGTTTTTTCAATAATCCGCGGCGACCGATGAAACAAAATCTTCCCGGAGGAAGCCATACTTTCACTTCCATTTTTATTATCCGGCAGCGTCTCTTCTCCCTTATGGTTCTCCACGTGCCTCTCTTCATATGGAAGCAGAATTCTCTCATTCACAGTTACCGATACCCCGTTCGTATCAATTGCGAGAATGCTGCCCAGAAAAACCATATGCAGACTGTAAATGTTAATGTAATCTCCAAAATGCAGCGTTTCCGTACCGGTAATATGTCTGGCATTTACATACAGGCCATTGGAACCCCTGCATGAAATGACCGTGTCACTGCCCTTCCTGCTTATCACTGCGTGATCTCTGGAAATCAGCCTCCGATAGTCATATCGAATCGGATTGTGTTCCCCCGCTCCTATTGTAATGACTCCAGCTGCCGGGAGCTCATACTTTGCAAACGGGCAAAATACCTCCTCACGCGTTTTCACCATAAGAATAATCTGGTTTTTTCCATGCGTCAGCAGCTGAAACATCTGCCCATCGCTCAGGACGCAGCTCTCTCTTACCTCACGCCTGTCCAGGAAGATCCGGTAATTCCTCCCCGTTTTCATTCTCCAGATTCCATTTAAGATTTCGAACTCCAGCCGAATGTCATAACGAAGGCCAAACTCATTTTTCCCCAATACAATCGAATAATCTGCATTATCGATCGCCGGCATAATAAACTCCCTGAAAATCTCCTCCGTATACACCTCGATAACCAGTCCCATTTTCCCGTTTCCTTTTCCCTTTTTCATACAACCTCATATTCCGATTTCCCTATTTTCAGAATATCGCCGTGGTGAATTCTTTTTTTGGAAATCAGCTGCTTCCCATTCAGCCAGGTTCCATTTTTTGTCTTCATATCCTCCACATAGACCTCCGTGCCGTCACGAATCAGCCGCAGGTGCCGTCCGGATATATAACGGTCATCCGTCGTAATCCGGAAATCACAGTCTTCCGCTCTCCGGCCGATGACACAGCTGTACCGAAAATCAATGGCATACGTTTCGCCCGTCCGGCGGTTTTTCAGCATAAGCTTCTGCACCGGGCGCTCCTCCCACAGCGAAATGGTCGGTTCATATTGCTCTGCATTCCTATACATTCTTTTCTCCCTGGAAATGTCCTCTTACGCCCCGGTACTATCTGATCCCCTGGCCCAGATAAACCGGAATCAAAGTTTTGTCATTTTGCGCAAGAAATCGTTCCTAAGCGTCTAAACAGGATTCCGCTCCAATTATTCTGTCCTAGTACCTCGTCTCCAAATTATCTCGACTTTATACTTGTCTGAATTTCCATCTGCTTCGTTGTCATCAGTCGACGTAGCCACCGCTACGCCTCCTTCTTCCGCCTCGCATATGAAAATTCATCCTGCGTCTAAAGTCGAGCTATTTGGAAGACGATGTACTAGCTTCTTCGGTCATCTCCTCCTCTTCCGGGAACTCGGCTGCCCATTGAGAGAGAATGGCTTCCGCTGCAGCGGTCAGCCCGGTCTCTTTCTCCGTTATTTCAGATAACGGAATCGTCGAATCAATGATGAGCGGAAATTCGTCAAAATCATACGGAGCATCTTCGCCGGTCTCCTTCAGCCCCACATTTGGGGACAGCTGCAGGGTATGCGTTCCATCCTCCAGAAACGGGAGACTCAGCAGGATGAGGAACCCGGATTCTTCCATATCCAGAACTGATTCTCCTATCTGTGCGGAATCCATCTTTTCCAGATTCCGTTTCGCGCGGATGATCCGGACACTGCCTCCGGCCTCTTCAATCGTTGACCGAATGTAGCTGACCGAATCAATCACGTAAACCATGCTCAGACTGGTTTCTTCCGGTGCGTTCATCCATCCGCTCACCAGAATCTGCTCCTTGTTTGCCGTAATCCCCTGATCAATGCTCTCCAGATCCAGCCCGATTGCGTACCCGTCTTTTTGATAGCTTGTACACAACGCCTCTTCCGTCTCTGTCTCCGTCGACGCTTCCGGCTCCGTCAGAACCACCAAAGCACTGTCATTCCACAGTACGAAATCTGTGCTTTCCTGCCCGGTATCGTTCATCAGCTGTCCAGAGTCTGCATCCTGCAAGTCCTTGTCATCTCCGGCAACGCGGCCCTCTATACATAATAAAAGTTCATACGTACCCGGCTCGAGCCCGGTCACATCCAACGTCTTTTTGACTTCATATCCGCTCACTGCTGCGATATCCGTCTGATAATCTCTCTGCCGCTTCCGAAACAGCTTTTCCGAGAGCTCCGTCAGTTCCAACGCCTCGCTTTTCACAATTTCTCCATTCAGCGAAAGTTCTGCACGGGCTGAGAGCTCGCCTGCCATTTCATTCACCAGAACCCAGCCCTTCACCTTCAGAGTCGATGAAGCTGCCTCCCCATCCTTCGGTGACTCCAGCTGACCGATAATCAGAGCTGAAGGCTTCGATAATTCACTTTCTGGTTCCTCCTGTAATTCCACAGACACATCCGGCGTTTCAGTCAGTCTCTCGGTCTCTAAAGCAGCTGACACTTCTGTCATCGTCTCGACCTCTGATGCAGTTGCCACTTCCGTTACTGCATCGTTCCCCAATATACCTGTTGTTTCCGTCATTGCATCATTCCCCGATGCATTCGATACTTCTGGCATTGTCTCAGCTTCTGATGCGTCCGGCGTTTCTGGCATTGCCTCGGCCCCCGATGTATCCAGCAGCTCTGCGAGCATTAACGCCTCCGTCTCTGGAATCCACTGCGTCTCCGCAGATGTCCCTGCCGCCATTATCGAAGCCTTCTCAGCCATATACTGATTCCTCTTTTTTCCGGTGTATCGGCTATAACCAATCAAGATCACCCCGGCAGTCAGGCAAACCGCTGCGACAGCCGGTATCCGTCTGTCGAATACCGCCCATTTGCTCTTACTCCAGTGACCTGATCCGGTGCCTGTTTCACTGCCTGGCTCTGAGCGCTGTCCCGAACGAAATTCCGAGTGAAATTCAGCTCCTGGCGCGCGCAGCGGTTTTCTTTTCAGTTCCCCACCCTGCTCCCTCAGAATTTTCTCGATCTCGCGGTACAGCCCGCGGGCGCTTTTGGGACGGTTCGAAGCCTTAAATGCAAGAGAACTCAATAGCAGGTCGTTGATTTCTTTTGAAACGCCGTCAAGCTTGGGGATTTTTTCTCCGCCAAGCCGCAAAAGCTCCGCCCGCTCCACATCCTCAGCCGTGATCTCCTGCGGATATGGGGGTAAAAACGCATGCCGGTTCTGATTAAGATAATAGTAAATCACACGACCCAGGGAATAAATATCCGCGCGTCTGTCGTATTTCTGGTTCCTTTTGGCATATACCTCCGGCGCCATATAGGGCTCGGTCCCTACCCGGGTGGAGGCCTCCTGATCCTGCTCCATCAATTCTCTGGCCACACCAAAATCCGTCAGCTTATAGCTTCCGGTTTCCGAAAGAAGAATGTTCGCCGGCTTGACATCTCTGTGGATGATGTTCTGCTCCTCGCAGAAGATCAGTGCGTTCGCAATATCTCTCCACATCCGCAGCACATCATATTGCGTGGCATTTCCCTGCGCTAAGGTTCGGGGCGTGACCGGATACAGGCGTTCCATCCGGATCAGGATATCCCAGCCAACCGCATGATTTCCGGATTCCTCCACAATCATGTGCTCTTCGTAGCTGACAATATTGCTGTGTCCTCTGCATTTTTTCAGAATACGGATTTCCTCCCGCATCCGCTCAATCTGCGCGGAAAAATACGCCCGAACGGCTCTGGTATCCGGCTGAAGCTCCATCTGCGTGCGCAATGCGTCCTCCTTTGGAATATGCATCACCTTTAATGCAGAAACCATTCGTTTTCCCGGAACATCATCACGGTAAATCTCATACACATGGCCGAAGGCACCCCTGCCAAGCTCCTTTCCCATTCTCCATTTCCCAAAAAATGGTTCGTATTTTCTAAACCCATCTTCCGCCATTCATCGGTCACCATCTCTCAATCATTCTGTCCGGGCAAAACCGATTTTGCCGTTTTTCTCCGGTAATCAGCCGGAATGATCGAACTGCATCTTGCACAGCACCCGGACCAGCAGAATCGTAATGTTATCTCTTCCCCCATTTTTCAGCGCTTCCTTCAAAAGCGTTCCGGCCGCTTCCCGCAAATCCTCGTTCTTCTGAAGGATTTTCTCCATCCGGCTCTCTTCTACCATATCCGTCAGGCCATCGCTGCACAGCAGGCAGATATCTCCCTCCCGCAGCCTGCGATCCGCCGCAAAATAAGGCGAAACCTTTATTTCCGGCGGCATTCCCAGGTATTGCGTAATGATATGACGATCCGGGTCCGTCCTTGCCTGCTCTGAGGTCAGAATTCCCATAGAAATCATTCGCTGAACCTTTGAGTGGTCCACCGAAACCTGTGACAAACGTCCCTCACGAAAGCGATAACTTCTGCTGTCTCCGACATTTGCAAACAGCACACGGCCGTGGTTCACCAGCAGCATTGCAATCGTTGTTCCGGATTTTTTCACTCCTCTCTGCCTCGCGGTTCCATAAATTTCCCCGGATATCCTGCGCAGAAGAGAGGCCAGTTCATCCTTGTCCGCCATCGGAGAAAGCAGCTGTTTCCCGGCAGCGAGTTCCTTCACCGCCAGATGTGAGGCTTCCTCCCCGCACTCTGCTCCTCCCATCCCGTCACATACTGCATAAAGCTGAACAGACTCCTGACTGTCTGCTTCCAGAAACGCTCCATCGTCCATCTCCTCACGTTTCATGTATGCTCCGTTCAGGCAAAAGTTATCTTCATTATTTCTTCGCACATATCCCTTATGGTTCACCGCGACAGCCTGAAGATGTAGGTTTGTCTCCTCCAACCCGGTATCCGCAGGTTCCGGCGTGTTTTCTTCCAATCCGGTATCCATTGGATCCAGCGTATCCTCCTCAAATCCGACTGGAAATAATTCCGGCGCATCCCTTTCGGATTTCGAACACTCTGGCATATCTTTTCCAAACCCGGTTCCCGAACATTCCGGCATATCCCTTTCCGTTCCGGCTTCTGTGGGTTCCAGCGTATTCCCTTTGGTTCCGGGTTCCGTAGGTTCCGACGTATCCCCCTTGGTTTCGGCTTCTGTGGATTCCGGCATATTTTCTTTATCCTCCGGCCTCATACCGGATGCCCAGACTGACCGCCTGCCGCATTCCTTGCTCCGAATCACAAAAGGCTCCATAACTCCTTCTCTGATTCTCTGAATCATCTTTTTCATTGTCTCCCTCACCCGTTTAACGTTTATCGTGTAATTTGCTCACTTTTCCTTAAAAAAGGCTGCCTGTTCCTGCCGGAACCGCCTGTTCATACCAGAGCCGCCTGTTCTTATCGGTTTGGCTCCCGAATAGATGGCTGCTTAAACAGCTCGGCTTATCCCGGCTTGTCCTGATACGCATTAAAAATTCAGGATGCGGGTAACCGGGTAACCATTGGAGAAGCCTTTCCCGTCATAAAATACCCACCTTCACTGTCGCCCCGGCCATCCGAAGAATGTCTCCGTCACGCAGGGCGCATTCCCCTGCCACCTCAACGCCATTTATCCAGGTCTTATTTTTTGCATTATCCCTCACGAAAAGGCCATCTGCATGATTCACGATATATGCGTGGTGCCTGGAAATCCGCTTGCGTTCTGGCGACGCGGACTGCAGCACAACATCCACATCACATTCCGTGCCGCGTCCGAGAACCAGCTGCTCCCGCAAAATATGCTCAGTTACCTCCGTGTGCCCGTCAAACGTAATTTCGAAACGCAGCCTTACCCCCATCCCTTCGATTTCATCAACCGTTTCCTCATCGTCAAATGCATCCGGAAAATCAGCCGTCTCCTCGTCCTCCGGAAATCCCGGATTTGTCAGCGTCTCATATCCATCCTCACAGGGAGGTTCAATCTGAGGCTCCGGATCATCGAGATCCCGGCATTTTTTCCAGAGAATCAGGCTGGCCAGAATCAGGACTATGGAAATGCCGATCAGCACAGCAGCGATACAGGTAATCCGGCCGCCACGCGCAAACCGGGAAACTCCCACGTTCTCCTGCAGCTCCTCCCCCACAACGGATGCCGACGATTCCGCCGTATTTTCCGGTACAGCATCCCCGCTAACCGCGGCATCTGACCCGGATTCTGAGTTCGTGCCTGCTTCTATCGAGCCTTCCGCTCCTGTGCCCGTGCCCGCCTCTATCGAACCTTCTGCGCCCGAGCCCGTACCTGTCTCCATCGAACCTTCTGCGCCCGAGCCCGTGCCCGCCTCTATCAAGCCCTCTGCTCCTGTGCCCGTGCCTGCCCCTATCGTTCCTTCTGC
Organism: Lachnospiraceae bacterium; assembly: GCA_021199475.1. GTDB lineage: Bacteria > Bacillota > Clostridia > Lachnospirales > Lachnospiraceae > Choladousia. The sequence continues at coordinate 14,936 of JAJQHZ010000043.1, read as the reverse complement.
GCCCGAGCCCGTGCCCGCCTCCGCTGAGCCTTCTGACAACGTTTCAC
>JAJQHZ010000043.1:0-14789 GCA_021199475.1 Lachnospiraceae bacterium | reverse complement strand
CCTTCTGCGCCCGAGCCCGTGCCCGCCTCCGCTGAGCCTTCTGACAACGTTTCACTGCCGGCTTCCATCCCGGACTCATTTCCTCCTTCTGCTGCATTTTCCGATAAGTCCCCGCTGTCGGCTTCAGTGCCGAATCCGGTTCCTGCCCCGCTTTGTGTATCGGTTCCGGCTTCGCCCGCCGCGGATTCCCACACAGCCAAACCCATCTGTGTCTCCGTCTCTGTCTCGCTCTCCGTCTCAATCGCCGCCAAGGCTTCCTCCAGACTCAGCGGATACCAATAGGAGGCGCTGGCAAAGGTATCCGTTCCCGAAGAGCAGGAGACCGTCCAGCTGCACTCCTCCAGTGCAAAAGTATCTTCCGTTGGTTGTACCGTCAACCGTATGCTTTCCTTCACAAGATCACGGACAGCTTCCAACGCATCGGAGATGGAGGCACTGCCGTCCGACGCCGCATCGGAGATCACGCATCCTCCGGAAAGCTCTGCAAGTGTGCGAACCTCTTCCAGACTTGCAGACGAATCGCTCCCCTTTACGCCAATCACGTACAAAGGAATTCTCTCCTCCAGAAGCTCCTCCTTCAGCCCCTCGGAGGATACCCCGCCGTCCGAGGTATCCTTTCCGTCCGTGATCACCACAACCGCCATCCGTTCCGGCAGCGTATCCGCAGATCTGCTTCGCGTTTCCAGCGCGTCATAAATTGCCTGATACAAATAGGTATAATCTGCGGTTCGTTGGACGGACTGTGCGACAGCCTCTTTCAGCTTTGTCTTATTGCTGACCGGTTTATTCAGCAAAGCTTCGGCGCCCTCACCCGCAGTGATGATCTGCATCCGGTCATCAGAGCCAAGCGCATCCACAAAAGAAGTCATAGCGCTCTGAATCTGCTGCATTTCATCTTCTGTAAGCGATTTTGATATATCCACTGCAAAGACATAGCAGGTGCCTTCGTCCAGCGCAGAAAAAACAGCTGCTTCCTGTGGAACAAGCTCCGTTTCCCCATTGACCCATACCGTAAAGGTGCTTGTTGCAAGTAAGCCCGCGTCGCGGACATCCATGCCTTCCGGGAGGCTTATATAAAGATTCACCTTTTTCCCATCCTGTACGATCTGACTGATTCCACACCAGTCATCGTCCGCGCGGGCAGGGACAGGACAGCCCCAGAACAATACCGCCAGCAAAAACACCGCGGCAATTATATTCTTGCGCTTCTTAAACCGTCCGCTTTCCCGGATACGTCTGATAAAATTCATAAGTCTCATCCTCCGCAGAGTCATATGCATACCGCTCCAGCTCTCTAACCACGTCCGTCAGAAGGGAGAGCTGCTGTCGGTTAACGAGCCACACCGTTTCCTTCTCTTCAAGGAGAATCTCCTCCCCATACCCGGCCTCATACACATTTGCCCAGGAGCGGAAAATCTCATCCAGCTTCGCCGCGGAATCCTCCCCGGCCGCAGCAGCCTCAATCTCTCTTAATTCCTGCGCCGACGGAGCCGAGGTAAACACAAGCAGCGGCTGACTTTCGAGCTGATAATCCTCGGAATGAATGCCCGCGTCCTCCAGCTTCAGCTCTGAGGTCACCGCAATTCCCTTCTCCGTTCGGCTGACCGTAAACGTACCCGCCACATAAGCCGAACCCAGCAGCAGCGGCAGCTCAAGTATTTTCATGGCCTCGTCCCGGTCCTCCTCTTCCCGGTCTTCTTCCTGGTCTTCTTCCTGGTCTTCCTCCTGGTCTTCCTCCTGGTCTTCCACCGCCTGAAAATCCGAGACCGATATCGGAAGGGCAAGATAGCCGTGCGCATCCGATGCGCTTCCGGTATACAAAAATGTGCCCAAAGGCGACAGATCGCCGGTGATTTCATCAACATCCTCAATCTCATAGTGGGTAATTGCCTCGTTACCGGCAATGTCTGCCACATAAATGTCAAAAGAGTCCTCTCCCGCAAACATGGTCGGCACCTCGTCCAGCCAAAAATGGCCATAGCCATCCACTACCATTTCATAACGCTTCCCATCAGAAACCAGTGCCGCCGCGCTTCCTGGCTCGACCAGACCGCTGATTGCGGTCATCGCCTCGCAGACAGGGGAAAGAAGGGCGGCCGGAGAACAGAATTCATCGTAGCTTGCCGTCATCGAATAGCCCTGACCGCTGACATCCACATAGTCCGCACGAATGGTAAACGCCTCATTTTCAGGCAAATCCGACATAGAGACGAGAACCTCCCATGATTCATTCTCATCACTCCAGACCTCCGATACCGCCGCATATGCCATCTGGGATACCCCTGCAGCCGTCACCGTAATCGGTTCGCACGCACACGCCGTGCCGCTGATAATCAGCGTTGTGCTTTTCCCATTCAGGTATCCTGCCGGGTTCAGTTCCGGGCGAATCGTAAACGAAATCGGCGTACTCACGGCAGAGCGCGTTACCGTACCGCTGCCCGTTCCCTGATGCCCAGCCTGATCCGTATAAGCGACCGTAATCTCCGTGCCGGACGGAATCAGGTGTTCTCCTGAAAATTCCATTGCAAACGTTTTCTCCGTTCCCACCGTATTGTCGCTCACCTCAATTACCGCGCCTTCCAGCTCCACATCGGTCACCGTTCCGGGCTCCGAGAGCTGGATGGAAAGCTCGCTCCCGCGGTTCTCGCAGGAAATGGATGAAGCCGAAATGCTGTGTGCCTGATCATCCACGTAAAAATCCAGCGTTTTGGATTCAGCTGACAGGTTCAGTGTGTCCACAAGGCTGGCCGTGATGCTCTGCATCACATGCTCCGAACCGACCGTGTTTTCTTCCGGCTCAAAGGACAGATTCTGCGTTTCATAGGAATACGCCGGATTGCCCTGCCCTTTTGCACTCTGATATGCAATCTCCGCCAACTCGCCCATCCCACTCTCACTGCTCACCGTTAAAGTCAGAGCCTCCGGCTTTCCATTTTTGGATACAACATAGCGGTCTCCGGTCACACTGAGAGCGGTGTCTCCCCAGTCAAATGTAACCGCCACCGCACGGACCGTCACATCCGCGGGCGCTGCGCTCACGGTATTTCCATCGCCATCAATAATCGAAATCCGCAGCCGCGTCCCGGCCGGCAGGTATCCGCTCCAGCTTGCCATCTTTTTCGAGCCATTTTTCTTTTTCCGGTATGTCATCGGATGAATAGAGACGGTGCCCTTCGCCCCGGAAAACGAAAGTCCTTCCGCCGCGCCCGGAATGTAGTCCGCAAGATTATCCGAAAACAGAATTCCATCCGTCGACACCGGAAATTCCAGAGCCTCGATCTTTACCTTTGTCTTCACCCCGGCCTGCCGTTCGCCCTCCAGATTCGTCGTCACCTTAAACCCCGGCTGGCGGCTGGTAATCGTCTCCACCTCAGTAATCGTCACCGGCTCAATCTCAAAATCGGGTGCATTCGCCGCGACACGCAGCTCATAATTTGGAAGTCCCGCATTCCCACTTTCCTGGTCGGTTCGAATGCAGTACGCATAGGTGCCAATCGCTTCTCCAGGCTCGCGCGAAAGAACACCGTTCCCCAGCTCAGACTTCACGGCTTTCTTCGTCAACTCGGTCTCGCTTGTCCCGATTCGCAATGTAAACGCATACGGTTCCGGTTCCTTTTCCCCGAAAATTTTCTTCTGCCCCTCATTCGGCACGATCGTCACCGGCAGAGGCCGAATGGTAAATTCCGCCTGCACATACGTAATGTCAAAATTCCCGGACCCGGTCCCCTCAAAAACCAGTGACAGCAGATAAGCACCCGCATTTTCATTCTCTGCATCCGCCCGCTGCAAAAACACCGGAGTGCCGGACACCGTTGGCAGGCCAAATTCAGCGGTCAGTTCACGGATAATCGCATCCGCAGACAGGGTTCCCGAGACATTCGACGTGTTTGTCACAGCAAATGCAAACACATCCGGGTCTGCTGCCCCATAATACTTGCTCTGCCCTTCCACCGCCGCGATTGTTACCGGCAGCTTCCTGATTTCAAAGGAATTCCCGCCCGCCAGTGTGAGCTGAAAATTGCCATAGTCTCCGTCTTCCTTTGTCAGAGAATACGCATATGCGCCAACACATTCACCGGACGCCCGCTTCAGAATATCCCTGCCGTTCCCGGTATTCAGCTCCGATTTGATTCCGGCGGCGGTCAGCTCCGTGGCCGCCTGGTTCCCGTCCGGATCCGCCCCAATCGCCATCTCATATTCGTAATACGCCGACTCCGCCGCGCTGTAATATTTCCACTGCCCGGATACAGGCGTGACGGTCACCGGGAGCGGCCGGATAATCAGACTGCCGGTATTCCTCGCGATGATCCGGTAATTCGCTCCCACCTGAGCTGCCGTCAGCTTAATGATTGGATACGTGCCCACATCCACACAGCCGGCCGCGTCCTTCTCATCAATCGCAAGTGAGACATGCAATGCACCGCGAACATCCGCCTCCTGTACATTGGTGTCTTCGGACGGAATGCCTGCAATCGTATAGTCCTCCGCCTCGCCCTCCGGCCAATCCGGTTTGGTTTCCTGATAATAAATGCTCTGGTCATTCGCGGTCAGCGTAATCTCCAGCGGGCAAACCGTAAACGTTGCAATGGTAAATGTACAATCTGCCGAAATCTCATACCGCTCCACATCCCCGGGCCGGATGGAGGCCGTCAGAATATAAGTTCCGGCATTTTTTATTTCGTCCGGAATGCTTCCGGCCGCCGCCGCAGTCCCATCCGGAGCCGTGTAACCGGTGATTGTCACGTCGGCTGCTACCGCAATCTCATCGGTAAGCATAAATTCCGCACTCAGAGGTTCAAACGCCTGATTTTTATAGACATCCGCGGTCTCGTTTCCGCTCAGAGCTTCCCCCGACCGGTACCAGATGAAGGCCGTCACCGGGTACGTCACAATCGTAAAAATTGCTGATGTATTCGTCAGTTCCTTGCTCCCCGCATCCGCAGGGCCGCTTGCGGCCGCAGCTGTCACCCGGTAGGTACCCGGCTCCGCCGGAACCCCGTCCAGCGCCGTCCAGTCCATTCCATCCGCCGCTTCCTCGTTCACGGCTCCTTTCTCAAAGGAATACGAAAGCAAGTACCCCGCATCCTCCACGGTCGCTGTCCGCTGATGCGCCGACTGGTCATACGTAAATTCAGCCGTTTCGCTCCACGAGACCGGGATCTGCATCTTATTGACCGTGAAAATAGTTGAAGCATCAACCACATGCTCTGCAAGCTCGTAAAACGCATCCTCACTGTCATTAATCTTTGCCGAGAGTTCATAGACTCCGGCGGCAGCAATATTCCCGTCTCCATCCAGTGATACGCCAGTCGGAGGCGTGATTGAGACAAACGCATACAGAATCGTGCTGCCGTCACAGCCCATATATTTTGCCCTCAGCAATGCCGTATCAATCGCGCTCTCTGAGTACGTCTCCTCCAACACAGCGCTCCCGTTGTATTCCCATGCAAACGAGGTCACCTGCGCTTTTTCAACCACAAACGGTTTCGATGCTCCCGAAAGCGCATAATCCTCGCAGCTTACCGTCACAGTATAGGTAATCCCTGGGATCATCGCTTCCGAGTCCGCCACAGGCACCCCTTCCGCATCCGTAACAGAATAGATGAGGAGCTCTTCGGCAACCCCGGCTGCCATCGCCGTCGGGTGCTGATACATCTGATTGTAGAAAAGCGTTTCCTCCGACCACTGTACCTCCTCTGCGATTTCCTTTTTTTTCACCGCAAACGTATTGACGACATCCAGCCCTTCTGCCAGCACATAATTTACCGCCTGCTCCTCTGTCAGACTGGCCGTCAGTGTGTAATCACCCGCGTGGCTGATCTGGTCATCAACAAAAGAAACGCCATCCGGCGGCGTGACCGCCACCGCCATTTCCTGCATAGCGCCATCCGCCCCGGCAAAAGCAGCCGTAATACGGTCAGTCGGAATCCGCGTATCCGCATTGTAAACCGTCTCCAACGACTCACTGTCCCCGTATTTCCAGAGAATCGAAGCGACTGCCGCCTTCATCACCGTAAAGGTAAACGCCGCCTCTTCAATCGTATAAAAGCCGCAATAACCGGAGCTGATCGCATCTTCCATTTCCGTGACGTCCACCGTCAGGTCATACTCTCCCGCATCCGTTACCGACGTCACGCATTCCTCTCCCTCGCCCGTGCTGCAGATGCCTTCCGCTTTCATGCCATCCAGGAATTCCACATACGCCTTCGGCAAATCCATCGCAGAGCCTGTATACTCCGCGCTCGCAAAATCCAGCCGCAGCGGAAGCGGCATATTCACGATTTTGAACGTAATCGTGGAATACGCTGCAGCAGAACCTTCTGCATCTGTTGTACTATCCGTATCACCAGAACCTTCTGCACCTGTCGAGTCAGCCTCATCCGTCAAATCCAACTCGCCCGATGTCTCCGACGTGTTTGGCACCGCAACCGTCGCCGTATACGTACCGGCATTCACAACCTCGTCCGCTGCAACCGTGATCTCCTCCGCCGTTCCCGGCACAGTATACGTATAGGTCACATCCAGTGCATCCGTTCCATACAGAGCCGTCGGGGCCAGAGATGTCCCGGTAAAGTCCAGTTCCGTGCCATCGTCCACCGACCAGACGACATTCAGCCCGCTTTCGGTTCCGCTCTCATCGCTGTTTTCACTTCCGCCACCTGTTTCGCCCTTGGTCTCACTTCCGTTGCCGTTCTCGCCTTCGCCATCCGCCTCACCTTCGTTGCCAGCTTCACCTTCGCTACCCGTTGCGCCTTTGCTGCCGCCTTCGTCTTCGCTGCCCGTTTCATCTTCGCCGTCAGTCCCATTTTCGCCACCCGTTGCGCCTTCGCTGCTCGTTGCGCTTTCACCGGCGATCTCACTTCCGCTGCCAGTTTCGCTTTCGCCACTGGTCTCACTTTCATCTTTATCACCCGTTCCGCCTTCGCTGCCTGTTTCGCTTTCGGCACTGGTTTCGCTTTCATCGCCCATTTTACCTTCACTCCCGCCAGCAGTTCCGCTCTCAGACTCTGCTCCGGATCCGGTTTCGCTCTCAGACTCCGTCTCGGCCTCCGCAATGCTCAGGTTCTCTGCCCCCAGTCCGGCAAGTGCCGGCGCCACATCCAGCGCCGAAGCAACGGATTTTTCCTGTATTTCAGCCGAGGTCTCCTGCGCCTCCACCACGGCCAGAGTGCTCCCCGCCCTTCTCTGCTCTGATTTTCCCGCGCCTCCTCCGTCAGGAATCGCAGCCGCCAGTACAGCCGTCACCAGTGTTATACTCAAAGCCTTCTTCCATCGCCGCATTTTCATATATATCCATCCTCCTTCACATGTCCCGCTTCCATTTATTGATGCTTTAAATTTCAAACATATTCGTTTCCCATTTTCATCGGCCAAACTACAGCCACGTCCACTCCCCTTCGCCGTGAAAAATGGATTCGCCTCGAATTACTATACATTTCGTGGCGTTTTTTTGTGTAGTTATTAATTTTTATGCAGTGTACCACATTTATTTTAGTTTGACAAGTCATTTTTTTTATATTTAAAATTATTTTCTTTTTATTTATGTCCTTTATTGTAGTTATTGTTCAAACAAAATTATTCATATATCCAACCAATTGACAATTTTGTGCAATCGAGTAGGAGGCGGCCTGTCGGCTCCTGCTCGCCCGCGCGGGCTGCGTCCGGCTTCAGCCGGAAAAACTCCTTACGCAGCCCTGCGCATAAAAAAACCGGATGCATAAAGCATCCGGCCTGTAAACAGCTGCGGTTCCATTTTTTTATAACTGATTTCCGGCTATTCCATAATGTCCGAATCAGCCTGCATTTGCAGTTCCCTTTTCTTACACTCAGTCCTTCATCGCTGCCACTTCATCAAATTCCTTCTCGATGGAAGCATCCGGCGCTGCTGTCACGAGGCTGACGATGATGTCCGCCGCAATGGCAAGCAGAAATGCCGGGAGCAGCTCGTAGATATCCAGCAGGCCACCCATCGGACGCACGCCGTATTTCCAGATAAATACCATCGCGCCGCCTACCACCATGCCGGCAATCGCGCCCCATTTATTGCTTCTCTTCCAGAACAGTGCCAGCAGGACGACCGGTCCGAACGCCGCGCCAAAGCCTGCCCACGCAAAGGATACGATGGTGAATACCGAGCCTTCGTTCCGCGCCCAGATCATCGCGATCACCGCAATGACAACTACCGTACAACGGGCAATGACAATCGACATTTTATCGGAAAGCTTAATGCCAAGTGTGTCACGGACAATATCCTGAGAAACGCTGGAAGACGCCGCCAACAGCTGCGAGTCCGCCGTGGACATCGTCGCCGCCATGATACCGGAGAGAATGACGCCTGCCACAATCGCCGGAAGTACGCCATGCGTACTGATCAGCTCTGCAATCTTGATAACGATGCGCTGCGAATCGGACGAAGAGAGCGCTTCCAGTGCGCCTGCACTGATCATTGCGTTTCCGATAATACCGATCAGGACCGCCACGCCCATGGAAATGACCACCCAGACCGTCGCCACACGGCGGGAAAGGGTCAGCTTTTTCGGATCCTCAACCGCCATAAACCGCAGCAGGATATGCGGCATACCAAAGTAGCCAAGTCCCCACGCCACTGTAGAGACAATCGTCAGCGGGCCGTAGGAAGCCGCAGCCCCCGTCGCTGCGTCATAGCCCTGCGTCAGGTTCAGATATCCCGGCAGGGACTGCGCGTTCGATACGACCGCAGACCATCCGCCCGCGGTACTGATTCCAAAGAACACCACCACGATCAGCGCGATCGTCATGACAACCGACTGCACAAAGTCCGACGTCGAAGCCGCCAGAAAGCCGCCGAGCGTTGTATATACGGTAATAACAACCGCGGAAATCAGCATCGCTGTCAGGTAGTTCACGCCAAACAGGCTGGAGAACAGCGTGCCGCAGGCATTAAAACCGGATGCCGTGTACGGAACAAAGAAGACCACAATTACCACCGCTGCAATCAGAGACAGAATGTGCTGCTCATCGTGGAAGCGTTTGGAAAAGAATTCCGGAATCGTCGTCGCGTCGATCCGGCTCGAATAGTGACGGATGCGCTTCGCCACAATGAGCCAGTTCAGATAGGTGCCAACCGCCAGGCCAATTGCCGTCCAGACTGCCTCCGGCACACCGGAGAGCAGGGCCACGCCCGGCAGCCCCATCAGCAGCCATGAACTCATATCCGACGCCTCCGCACTCATCGCCGTCACCAACGGCCCAAGCTTGCGCCCGCCCAGGTAAAAGTCTCCGGTGGAACGGTTCGTTTTCGAGAAACGCACACCGATGCCAACCACCCCGACCAGGTACACAATAATCGTTACCAGAATCAAAATACTCCTCAAATCCATAATTTTCCTCCTCATGTCCTGCATCGGTTTTGGATGCAGGATATATCTTAAAAACCGCAATCTTCGACAGTATACACCCATCAAAAATAGACTGCAATACAGAATGAAGTCTATACTTTTTAACTTAAAAAGGAGTTTCTATTTTGTGTTTCGGATGATAAATTCAATGTTTTATCATTAGACTAAAGTTCAGACTAAAAAGGAGACGAAAAAGAGACTGGAAATACAAATTTTTAAGTTTCCTTCAGATACCCCAGCAGCAGCGGCAGCTGCGCGGAGGAATACTGGCTCAGGGAATAGTTTCCGCCGCAGATGCACCAGTCGTACATCATCGCCCGCTCCTGCAGAGCGTAGGTGCGCACCATCTCATTGACGGAAATATCACTTCGCAGCTCGCCCTTCTTCTGGCCATCCATGCAGATCCGGCGAAGCAGACGAAAATAATAACGATTCTGATCCATCAGATGCTTCTCACTGGTCGTGACCAGCTGAGTTGAGAGCAGCCGCGCGAGCAAATCCAGCGAGATGGAATTTTCTACCATGAAAAACAGCTCCCGGTTCAGATAAATCAGCTGGTCAAAGCTGCTCATGTCAGTGGGGATATTTTCCGCCAGCTCCTCGTACTTCTCATCAAATAAGGTAGACAGGGAAGAAAGCAGGGCGTCCTTACCCGCAAAATAGTGGTAGAAGGAGCCCTTCGAGGTCTGTGAGCGCTCCACGATCTCGTCCACCGTCGTCGCGTCGTATCCGTTTTCGTAAAAAAGCTCCCACGCTGCCTGCACGATGCGGCTGCGGGTGTTGCGGGTGTTGTGCTTCGCCATATATGTATGTCCTCTCTCCCGTGTATGTCTTTGCTCGCCTGTGCCAAATATTATCCAAATGCCGTTGATGTATACGTTTTTCACGCTCCACATCCAATGGTTGTAATTCTATCATGCAAAATCACAAATTACAAGATACCGCACATTTTTAATTCCATTTTGTTCGCCCCTTGAGTTCCTTGAGGAGCTGTAGCTGTTTATTCCCTCAATCTCTTACCATGATTGCAAAATCGCTATTTATGCGAATTCGGCACGTTTCATATTGCCCGAATAAAAATTTGCTATTTTCTCCATTTTTAACAAAAATTTTAGATATTTTATTTTTTCTTTGGAACTATCTTTGATTGACATTTCGGCGGCCTCGATTTTATAATAGGGGCAACAACAAAGGCGTTGGAGATTTTTCTCCGGCGCCTTTTCTGTTGTCCTTTTGTTCGCAGAGCGCAATTTGAGCGTTTCTCTGTAGCTGCAATTACAAATCTGGCATGTATATTTGCAGCTTCGACAAATTTCGTCCAGCTGAAAGCGGTTTTATGCAGATGCTTCACGGCCGCGGGCAAGATTTTTCAGGAGGAGCTCATAAACAGCTTTTCTTTGCACAGACAAAGGGCAGCAGAAAAAAGCTTCACCGGTTCGCAGGAAACCCGGATGCTGCGGGAAAGCCCAGCCATTTGAAATCGCACCAGCGTGCGAAGCGGGATCTGCGGTTCTGCATCAAAGTACGATGCCGGACATATACCGAAGCTTTCATTATCGAAAAGAGGAGGAACTATTATGACTGAAGAAATTTTGAGTGCCATTAATGGTGAAGTGTTCGGTGTCTGGTTTCTGATCGGCGCCGCGCTTGTGTTCTGGATGCAGGCAGGCTTCGCAATGGTAGAGGCAGGATTTACACGGGCAAAGAATACCGGTAATATCCTGATGAAGAACCTGATGGATTTCTGTATCGGTACCATCATGTTCATCCTGATTGGTTTTGGACTTCTGCTCGGGGAAGACCTGGCCGGATTTATCGGCAAGCCCGGATTCGATATCTTCACGAGCTATGCGAATTTTGACTGGTCAAATTTTGTATTCAACCTGGTGTTCTGCGCAACAACCGCAACGATTGTTTCCGGCGCCATGGCAGAGCGAACCAAATTCCTGTCCTACTGTATTTATTCGGCAGTGATTTCCGCTCTGATCTACCCGATCGAGGCACACTGGATCTGGGGCAACGGCTGGCTCGCGCAGATGGGCTTCCATGATTTCGCAGGTTCCTGTGCGATCCACATGGTCGGCGGTATCTCCGCTCTGATCGGTGCAAAAATCCTTGGACCGCGTATCGGAAAGTTTGAAAAGGATAAATCTGGAAACATTACGAAGGTAAATGCGTTCCCAGGCCACAACCTTCCGCTAGGCTGCCTCGGCTGCTTCATCCTGTGGCTCGGCTGGTACGGGTTCAACGGCGCGGCATGTACGTCAGTGGAACAGCTTGGTTCCGTTTTCCTTACTACAACAGTAGCTCCGGCGACGGCGACGGTTGTATGTATGATTTTTACCTGGATTAAATATGGCAAGCCGGATGTTTCGATGTGTCTGAACGCGTCTCTGGCAGGTCTGGTAGCCATCACGGCTCCATGCGATGTGACGGACTGCTTCGGCGCTCTGGTGATCGGCGCAGTTGCCGGTCTGCTGGTAGTATTTGGCGTCTGGCTTCTGGATAACAAGCTTCGCATCGACGACCCGGTCGGCGCAGTTGCGGTACATATGTGCAACGGTATCTGGGGTACGATCGCAGTCGGCCTGTTCGCTACCACCTCCGCTCCGGGCAATGACACGCTCGTTGGTCTGTTCTATGGCGGCGGCTTTGGTCTTCTTGGAAAGCAGCTGATTGGCTTTGTTGCAGTAGCCGCATGGACAGCAGTTATGATCACAATTACCTTTACTGTTATTAAAGCAATCTTCGGTCTCCGTGTATCGGAGGAGGAGGAAATCCTCGGTCTGGACTCGACCGAGCATGGTCTGCCGAGTGCATACGCTGGCTTCTCCATCATGGATGTTTCCAACACTTCGATGAGCGTCAATGCCAATACACAGCTTGGCAACGACGATTATGTAAAGGCCTCCGATGCGCAGAAGAATGCAGCCGTTCAGGTGGTCAAGGCTCCGGTTTCCGAGACCGGCATTTACAAGGTATCGATTATCGCAAGACTGTCCCGCTACGACGTTCTGAGAAAGGCTATGAACGACATCGGCGTGACTGGCATGACGGTGACTCAGGTTATGGGCTGCGGCATCCAGAAGGGTGCGGGCGAGAAATACCGTGGAGTCGAGCTCGACGCGACGCTGCTTCCGAAGGTGAAGGTCGAGATCATCGTCGGCAACCTGCCTGTGGATACGGTCATCGAGACCGCAAAGAAGGCGCTCTACACCGGACACATCGGCGACGGCAAGATCTTCGTCTACAGCGTGGATAAGGTCGTCAAGGTCCGCACGGGTGAGGAAGACCTAGCGGCGCTGAACGATGTGGAATAAATAAGGTAGGACCAGTGCACAACCCCCTTGCGCACGGCTGCAAAGGACCCGATGCTATACGCGTCAGGTCCTTTTTTTATGCGCAGGGCTGCGTAAGGAGTGTTCCGGCTGATGCCGGACGCAGCCCGCGCGGCGAGTAGGAGTCGGCAAGCCGCCTCCTACTCGATCACAGAGCCCGCCGGGCAATGAGTCTTGCGGCTAAAGCCGCACCGTCTACGCTCCGCTTCGGTCGTTGCTAAACGATCATAGGGTAAAAATAAATTTACGGATTGTACTTTTCCTTTTTTTCGCTATAATTATAAGATGGTTCGGGCGGCAATGGAGATTCCCGATACGTAAAGAAAATTTGTTTTATGATATATCACTCAAGTCATTACATGATTCGAGCAGCAAAAGGGACATAATACAAGGGAGATGGAATGACAACATGAAAAAGAAAGATACGCGTTCGCGCAATGAACAAATGTTAAATGACCCGGTAGAGCAGGTAATCCCGCGGCTGGCGGGACCGACGATTCTATCCATGCTGATCACGTCGATCTACAACATGGCCGATACCTTTTTTGTCAGTCAGCTCGGCACGTCCGCGTCCGGCGCCGTAGGGATCGTCTATTCGGCTATGGCTCTGATTCAGGCGTTTTCATTTATGATCGGGATGGGCGCAGGCAACAATATTTCCCGGCTGCTCGGCCGAAATCAGGAGGAGGAGGCAAAAAAATATGCCTCGGTAGCCTGGTTTACCGGCTTTGCCCTGGGGTGTGTGGTATCGATCCTGGGCCTGACTCAGATGCGGCCGATCGTCATGCTGCTCGGCTCTACGGAGACGATTGCACCTTACGCGATGGATTACGCCCGCTATATTTTCCTCGCGGCGCCCTTTATGATGTGCTCCTTCATCATGAACAACCTGCTCCGCTTTCAGGGGCTGGCCGTCTATTCGACGGTCGGAATCACCATCGGCGGCATTTTGAATATGATTCTGGATCCGATCCTGATCTTCGGAGCCGGGATGGGCACGATGGGTGCCGGCGTTGCGACCGGGTTTTCGCAGTTCGTCAGCTTCTGCATCCTTCTGTATATGTGCAATACGCATAAAGACGCCATCCGCATTACGCCGCGCAATTACCGGCCGACGCTGCACATCTACGGACAGATTCTGTATACCGGCGTGCCGTCGCTCGCAAGACAGGGAATCGCCAGCATCTCATCCGTGATGCTCAATTCCATCGCCGGGCAGTACGGCGACGCAGCTGTCGCGGCCATGTCCATCGTATCACGTGTTACCATGTTCATCAATTCCGTCGTGATCGGCTTCGGGCAGGGCTTCCAGCCCGTCTGCGCGTTTAATTTCGGTGCAAAAAAATACGACCGTGTCAAGCGGTCGTTCTGGTTCTGTGTGAAGGTGTCGACCATCACCCTCCTCGTTCTGTGCGCCGTTGCCCAGCTCTTTTCCGGACATATCATCGCGCTGTTCCGAAAGGACGACGCGGAGGTCATCGCCATCGGCACATTCGCGCTCCGCGCGCAGCTGGTCACCATGCCGCTCTGGGGCTACTACATCATGTGCAACATGTTTTCCCAGTCCATCGGCTATGGATTCCGCGCGTCCATCATCTCCTGCGCGCGTCAGGGGCTCTTTCTGATCCCTGTACTGGCTATCCTCCCGCGCTTTTTCGGGCTGCGCGGACTGCAGCTCTCCCAGCCGCTCTCCGATATTCTCGCCTTCCTGCTGGCCTTCGTGCTCGCGAGCGGGATTCTGAGAGAGCTGGATGAAACGCCCGATTCCTCTGACTGAATAGGTATTTCTGCCAGGGTTTCACGCAATCCGCTTGACATTTTAAGGCTGTCGTCTATAATAAACTCGTAATATACCAACTCGTAAGTTTGTAATTATAGAACTAATAAGGAGTACCCGATGTTTTATTGATTTGTGGTCCTTGATGGACAATTTCGAGTGGTCCGTGGGCTATGAGGCGCGCTACGGCATCCTCTACACTGATTATCAGACGCAGGAGCGCATTCCCAAAGCCAGCGCGAAATGGTACAGCGATATGATTCGGAACCATGGGTTTGAAGTATAAGAGTACATGGA
>JAJQHZ010000035.1 GCA_021199475.1 Lachnospiraceae bacterium | reverse complement strand
AATGGAAGCCGCGCAATTTAAAAATCGCTTCGCGATTTGGCGCGGCCTTCGTCCATATCCGCTTCGCGAATACGGACCTGTAATGGAAGCCGCGCAATCTTTATATCTATTGAAAGAAAGGATTCCTGTTGTATGAATCATCCGTATGATGTCACTATATTCTACGCACTGCATGAGTCTGACGACCCGGTGCCGGAGTTCCCTGCGCAGTCCATCAGCTCTGACCGCATTCAGGTCATTCCGGTTTCCGAATCGGACCCGTATAATCCGCGTGCACAGACGCTGGCAAGGATTTCAGAGGCCAGAGGCACATATACGATTTTCCTCGATGTTGGGGACCGGTTTTCAAAGTCCCTTCTTCAGGAGCTTCTTGCAGCAGCCGATTCCCGGGACAGCGTTTTTATTATGCCGTCTCAGATCTTTCAGGACTATCATCGGCTCGTAGAAGCCTTTTCCCTGCTGCCGCAAAAAAAGACCCTTCAGCTGGATGCCGGCAAGAATCCGGTCATATTCCCTGCCGTCCTTCATGGGCTCCTTTTTCAGACACAGCCGCTTGTACAGGCGGTACAGGAAACACCGGAATCCTTTGAGCGGGAAAAAATGATTTTACTGTCTCTTCTTGCCCGCAACCCGCGCTTTACCTATGCGGGTTCCTGCGAAATCGACTACGTTCTTCCCTGTGAGGCCACCCCTCAGTATGATGTCCGCCCGCTCACCAGAGAGTGGTACTATACGTCAATGGAAGACTTCCTGCTTCCTGTCCTTTCGAGGGCGAAAAAAGAGCAGGGTCAGGTTCCGCTCATGCTTCAGCATCTGGCACTGTATATGATTTCCTCCCGTTTTCAGGCAAACGTTGACAACCGCAACCGGCATGTGATCGAGCCTGAAGCGGTCGTTTCCTACACGGAGCTTCTCTCGGAGGTGCTCCAGTACGTCAGCATCGAAGCCATTCTTGACCGCAGTGTACAGACGTCCTATGCTCCGCCGTCCCTGCAGCTGCTTCTGCTGCGCATGAAACGGAAGGACTGGTCGTGGTATCCGCAGCCGGAATATACCGACAATACCATTGCGCTCACCTGCGACGGGATTGTGTTTGCCACTCTGGACGATGTGCAGATCCATATTCGCCAGATTGATTATCGAAACGGATGTCTGGAAATCGACGGTTCCTATGAGGATTTTTTTCCGGAGGGCAGCATCGAGATCTTTGCCCGGTTCGATTCCGCCTGCTATCATCCGGTCTACAACCACCGATATTCGCTGACAAAATATTTCGGAACCTCCTTTTTCCGTGCAAAAACGTTTCATATTTCGATTCCCATCGATGACAATCGTGATCCATCGAACCGTTCTTCATCTGCCGAACGGATCCTCTGCTTCCAGATTCGAAAAGTCGGCCAGGGAGCCGTTCCTGCCGGTTTATCCGGACAGGCAGTGAAGACATCCGGCTCCGAAACAGGCAATGGAGGCAGGAATGTGCCCGAGGCATCCGGCTCAAATAATACGGCGCTCCCGGAATATACGATGGATCTGGCTTTTATGTCCAGCTTCAGCCGCTTTGCAGACAATCTGGACCATGGCTACTGGCGTTTCGGAAACTATCTGGCCCTGCAGGATGGCAGACGGATTCATATCTGCCCCTCCTCCAGGTCCCGCGTACTCCGGGAAGAGACTGCCCTCTGGGCAGAGATGGTCAAAAAGAAAATCGGCCGCAAATATCTTCCTCTGAAAATCGTCAATTTCCTCCTGCAGCCGTGGTTTTCCAGACAGCGCATCTGGCTGTTTATGGACAAAATCTATAAGGGCGGCGATTCTTCGGAATATATCTACAAATACGCCGCCGCACAGAAGGACGGAATACGAAAATACTACCTCCTTGATTCGTCCTCCGCAGATTATGCCCGCCTGCAAAAAGAGGGCTACCATCCGCTGCGGCGCGGAAGCATCCGCCACCGCCTGATTTTTCTCAACGCGGACATGGTGATTGCTTCCAATTCGACGGTTTTTGCGTTTAACAGCTACAGCGCCGATACTTCGCGTGCGATCCGCGGCGGAATTCATTTTGATACCGCCTGTGTACAGCACGGAATGTCGGTTCAGAAAATAGCGATTGCGCAGCAGCGCCTGAGAGACAATACAAAGCTCTATTTCTGTGCCTCAAAATATGAGATTGAAAATCTTTCAAAGCCGGCCTACGATTACGTCGGCTATGATGCGCTGAAGCTGACTGGCGTCCCGCGCTATGACGGGTTGAAAAGCCGCGCGCAGAAAATCCTGCTTCTCTCTCCGACCTGGCGTATGAATTCCGTACTACCCGCTGAGCATGGAGAGTCGAATGCGCGCAAATATAACCCGCACTTTAAATCAACCAGCTACTACCGTGTTTACAACGGCCTGATCAATGACCCAAGGCTTCTCGATGCCGCGTCCCGATACGGATACCGCATCCAATATGTGCTGCACCCGCTCATCAGTCCGCAGGTGAAAGACTTTACCAGAAATGACCGGGTCGAGATTATCCCGTCGATCGGCGATATGAGCTACGAAAAGCTGTTCTGCGAAGCCGCTCTGATGGTAACCGATTTTTCCGGCGTACAGTTTGACTTTGCCTATATGCGGAAGCCGGTCGTTTATCTTCACCATCATGACATCCCGCAGCACTATGAGGAAGGCACCTTCTTTTACGATACAATGGGATTCGGAGAAATCTGCCATACAAACGACGAGCTGATCGACGTGCTCTGCGAGTATATGAAAAACGACTGCCGGATGCCCGACGAGTACCGTCGGCGCGCGGATGACTTTTTCGCTTTCTCCGACAACAACAACTGTGAGAGGATCTACCCGATCATGCTGGAACACGAGATGTCCATGGTCAAAAAGCACTGAAAGCGCTGCAAAAAGGAGGACGTTCCAGTCCTCCTTTTTCTATTTAGAAATTAAATTCATTTCTTTTTATTATATATTATTTATCTATGGAGAGAGTTCTTCCTGTTTATTTATAAAATCAATCGATCGTTTCTTTACACGAATGACTTCTTTTATAAATCATGTGGCTGTTTTTGATTTGTGAATTCATTCTTTTTTCTCTGAATCTCACTGCGAATGTGATATCTTACTGCACCGCTTCATTCTTTTTCCTCTGAATGGTGCTTTCTCTTATGTTGTTTCATTATGAAACATTTTATCTTCTTATAGAATCTTCCTGCAAAATCTTTTTACAGATTTCCTGCAGATTCTCTCCCATTACGAATGCGGTTTTTTTCGTATCATCATCACTTCTTTAAGTGGTATACGAATACCTGTCGGTTTCTATCAAAACCTGTCCTTTGTGCTGTGCAGATTTTTCTAAAACGTGGACTCATTTCTCGTCTGAATCTCTTTTGTGAATCAAATCCGTTCCTCCGGATTATCTATGAATGACTTATACTGAACCTTGGCAGCACAGGCCACTTTCCACTCCACATTTTTTTACGTTTTACTTCTGCCCTTATCTATGCACTCTATTTCATTTCTGCATTTCTGCATTTCCCGCATTCTACTTTCACATTCGTCTATTTATTTTTCTCTTTGTATACGGTTGTATACGATTGGCGAACCTGCGAGTTCGCTTTTTCTTCATGGGATTCATGTGCTCAGCCAGCCGATTCTTTTTTCTCTCCATTCATCGTTCTCTTACGATAGCTCTTGAATCAGTTCTGACTGAGGTCTTTTTCACAGGAAACATGCATCCCGCCACATCTGTGTTCTGCTAATATATGTGAGACTGTGTCCACTGGAATCGACCTCCTCTCCTTTGCCATGTCATCGTCTATAGGGTTTTGATCTATAGGAACAACAATGTGTTTTGTTGATGGTTGTACTATATCACAGCTTTTTTGATTTGTCAACACTTTTTTGAAAATTTATTTAATTATTTTTATTCGAATTGTTTTTCTTCTTTATTTTTGTCTTATTTTTACGAAAAGTATATATTTTCCAGACAATTCATGCATCTTGCATCTCATGCCCGCCGCACGGCCGCTGTACACCGACAACACACGTTTCTCCCTCGCCGGGAGGCATCCCACGCTTCGCATGGGATATTCCCTCGCCGGGTTATATCCCCGATCTCTGATTGCGGGGTGTGGGCCTCCTACTCTTCGCACGGGATATTCCCTCGCCGGATTATGCTCCCAATCTTCAGGGCATCCTACGCTTCGCGCAAAAAAAGAACACCTGCTCTTAACAGATGTTCTCTGATTCCATTGATTCAATCCATGCACATCAGTGTATCAGCCCGTCCGCAGGCGGAACTTCATCGCTTCCTTCTCACTGTTGACCTTTTCAATCTCGGCCCCGAGGCTCCGAAGCTTCTCATCAAACCGTTCATATCCGCGCTGGATATACATAATATCATCGATCGTCGTGATGCCCTCTGCCGCCAGTCCGGCGATGACAAGCGCCGCGCCTGCCCTAAGATCCGGCGCCGAGACACGCGCTCCGGTCAGAGTGTCCACCCCCGTGATGATTGCCGTATTGCCTTCCACGCGCACATCGGCGCCCATACGGGTCAATTCATCCATATATTTAAAACGATTCTCAAAAATGCTCTCGGTCACAATGCTGGTGCCGCGCGCCATCGCAAGAGTCACGCTGATCTGAGGCTGCATATCCGTCGGGTACCCCGGATACGGGAGCGTCTTGACATTGGTGCTGCTTGGGCGTTTGGAAGCCACAACACGAACCGCATTGTCAAACTCCTCCACCTCACAGTCAATCTCCAGAAGCTTCGCCGTCGTCGCCTCCAGATGCTTCGGGATCACATTCTTCACCATCACATCGCCCTTGGTCGCCGCAGCCGCAAACATAAAGGTACCGGCCTCTATCTGGTCCGGAATGATGGAATACTCTGTCCGGTGAAGGCTCTCCACCCCGCGGATACGGATGACGTCTGTGCCCGCGCCGCGGATATTCGCGCCCATACTGTTCAGGAAATTCGCCACATCCACCACATGAGGCTCACGCGCACAGTTTTCAATAATCGTATAGCCTTCCGCCAGAGAAGCCGCCATCATAATATTGATGGTTGCACCGACGGAAACCGTGTCCAGATAAATATGGCTTCCATGCAGATGCTCCGCGTTCGCGATAATGAAACCGTTCCGAATCGTCACCTTCGCACCCAGAGCCTTAAAGCCTTTGATATGAAGGTCGATTGGCCTGCTGCCGATGTTGCATCCGCCCGGAAGCGGCACCTCCGCTTTTTTATATTTGCCAAGCAGCGCCCCAATCAGATAATAGGACGCACGGATTTTCTTAATATATTCATAATCAACGCTGACATCACCAATATCCTTGCTGTTCATCATGACTGCATGGCGGGTGATCCGGTCCACATGCACGCCAATGCTCTCCATTGCTTCCAGAAGAACATTGATATCCCTGACGTCCGGCAGATTGTCAATCAGCACGGTATCGTCCGTCATAATCGCCGCAGCAAGAATACCGAGCGCCGCGTTTTTCGCTCCGGAGATTTCCACCTCACCTACCAGTGGAATACCTCCTCTGATAATATACTGTTCCATAGAACACCTCTGCTATTTATCCATACTCTCCCCGGCGCATTACGCCCTGCCGCCCCGACCGCTGAACCCCGCGGATCGGCCACAGCCTGACCAGACACAGATACAGTTCGGGCTTACCGCCAGATTTCTTCCTGGAAGATCCATATCCACTTCGCGAATACGGACACAGCGTACAAGCCACGCAATGAAAAATCATTTCGCCAATACGGACATATACCGGTAACCCGCATCGTCTACAGTAAAACCAGACCGGCATAGTGAAAATCCAGGTTCTCCCCTCCCGGAAACCGTACAGAACGCCGGTAAACACTGTAAACTTTTATTCCTGCTTTTTAATGCACAAGAACCAGTATACCACATTTCATTGAATTGTAAACAAAAATTCACAATTTAAAACGATTTCGTCATAATGAACCAAACATACATTCGAAAGAAAATTACCGGCCGGCCGGTTTCTTCCGGACGCTGAAGCCGAAGCTTCCGAGGGGCTCTCCAAGGGAAAAATAAGAGCCATGGGAATAGACCATAAGCTTCGAGTCATTCAGGTGAAGCTTTCCTTTTTCATCCAGATAGCGGTCATCGACATCCACTCCCAGTACTTCCGACACAAACATGTGATGCGACCCAAGCTCCAATATCTGTTTAACCCGGCACTCAATATTCACCGGGCTTTCCTCAATCAGCGGAGCGGACACAAACGATGCGGGGATAGCGGTCAGATGCATTTCCCGGAATTTGTCCACATCGCGGCCGGACCGGACACCGCAGTAGTCTGTCGCCCGGGCCAGTTTTTTCGTGGTAAGATTGACTACAAATTCACCCGTGCTGCGGATGATATCGTAGGAATACCGCTCCGGCTTTACAGAAATAGAAAGCATCGCCGGGTTCGAACAGATGGTACCGGCCCACGCGACCGTTATGATATTCGGGCGCTCATCCGGGCGCGCACAGCTCACCATCACGGCGGGCAGCGGATAAAGCATATTGCCGGGTTTCCAGGTCTGTCTGCTCATTGCATGTCCCCTCTCATCCATTTTTCTGTGTTCTGATTCTACACGGTTTCGTCCGGCATCGTATCCCGACTGGTCACCCAGCCTCCGATCCCCTGGCTCCTGGTTGACCGCTCAGCCCCCGGTCATCTGGCTCCTGTCGGCCGCTCAGCCACCTGGTCATCTGGCTCCTGTCGGCCGCTCAGCCACCCGTCACCTGACTGATTCCGGTCATCAGAGACGGCACCAGCTGCTTTTTGCGGGAAACAACACTTTTCAGATAAACACTGCCGTTCTCCAGCTTTTCATGGAACGAAGCTTCAATGATATCCACATCATTTCTTCCGTAGCAGAGCAGATCCGTACCTTCCTCCATAATATTGGTCAGCATGAAGCAGACCATATCCAGCTCCTTGCTGGTGACCAGATTTTCTACAAACGGTGTGATTCTCTGCTTAATGTCCTGCAGCTCCTCTGCGCTCATCGAGGTAATCTGCCCGACACCGACGTTCATATCCCCGAATTCAAATTTTTTAAAGTCCTGATAGCAGATTTCCTCCGGCGTCTTTGTCGACAGATCACTGCCGGCGGCAAACATTTTCTTTGCGAACGGCTCACACGCAATGCCGGCGATGGCCGCCAGCGCCTGCGCAGCCTCGACATCCATCGGCGTACAGGTCGGAGAGCGGAAAATCAAAGTATCCGAGATAATCGCGCTGCACATCAGACCAGCGATGTCCTTCGGGATCTCAATGCACCGCTCCCGGAACATCGAGTAAATGATGGTGCTCGTGCACCCGACCGGCTGATTGCGGAAATAGACCGGATTGATGGTCTCCAGAGAACCGAGCCGGTGATGATCAATGATTTCCATAATTTCCGCGTCCAGAACATTGTCCACTGCCTGGGAAACCTCGTTGTGATCGACCAGGATCAGCCCGCGCTTGCGCACACCCAGCAGGTTCCGTCTGGAGATCATCCCCACGTAATAGCCGCCCTTGTCAAGAATCGGGAAATCCCGATAACGCTTTTTCGACATCGTATCGCGGATGGATTCGGTGTAATCAGAAAGGTGGAAGGTCAGAAGATTCGGCTCCTTCCGCATAAAAAAATCCACCGGCATACTCTGGTTAATCAGGCGCGCCACCGCATAGGTGTCGAGCGGGGTCACGATAATCGTGCAGCCGCGCTCTCTCGCCAGACTCTGAATGGTGCGCGAAACCGGTGCTCCAAGGCACACAACAATACACCCTGCCTGCATCTCAATCGCACAAAGCTGTCCTTCATAGCGGTTGCCCAGGATTACCATGTCATGCTCCTCGATGTAATTTTCCATCACATCCGGATTTGCCGCCGCAATCACGACCTTCCCCTTGTCAAAGACTCCGTCCGGATTCCCGACAATCATTTCTGCCTCAAGCGTCTCCAGAATGTTCCGGTACGGCGTTTTCGCGGTGGAAACGATCGAACTCTCGTATTCCTCCATATAAGACTTCGCGATATCGTTGATGGTAATCAGGCCCTTCAGCTTGTTCTTTGAATTCGTAATCGGAAGGGTAAAAATATTCTGCTCCTGCATCAGCGTCCATGCGCGTTTCAAAGAGATATTGCTGCGCACCCCCTCAACCTTGCGAATTTCCATGTCCTTGACACGAGTGCCGATATTCTCCAGCAGAACCGGCGCCTTCGCGTGAAAATGCTCCAGCACAAACTGCGTCTCCGCGCTGACCAGCCCCGCCCGCGCGGCGACATAATTGTATGGCTCTCCCAGCTGATTTTTCAGATACGAATAAGCAATCGCTGAGCAGATGGAATCCGTATCCGGATTCTTATGCCCCACGACGCAGACTGTCCGCTTGCGCAGCTTAGCGGTATCCTGATTCGTTTCGTCCATTCCCATTTCTTTTCCTCTTCATGATTAAAATAATGTTAACTATTCACAGAACAGCAGGCCACAGGTCTACGCTCCGCTGTCCTGAGCTGTTACAACTCCGGCTGCTTGAGCTCGTTGCTTCGCGGGAATAATATCCTCACTCTATGCCCTGCTCCGTCACCCGGGCGTAAATCAATGGATGCTTTCTGGGAGCCGCTGCACCAATGATGACTGCCTCGGCCAGCTTCTTTTTCGCCGCTTCCAGCCTGCTCTCATCGGAAGTCAGAAGCGTAGCAATCGTCTCACCTTTTTTCACCGCGTCTCCTGTTTTTTTGCTTAAAATAATTCCTGCAAGCGGGTCAATCGCGCTGTCCTTCGTCTCGCGGCCGGCACCCAAAAGAGACGCAGCGACCCCGATATCGAGGGCATCCATTCTTTCAATATACCCGCTTTTCTCTGCCGCAAGCTCTGCCGTAAACGGCGCTCTGCCCAGCTTTTCCGGATGATAAATATAGTCCGGATCGCCGCCCTGCGCTTCGATCATATCCGCCAGCTTTTTCAATGCCGCGCCGGAGCGGATCGCCTCCTGCGCCTCCTGCCTGCAGAAATCGATTTCTCCGTGCCCCGCCAGATGCAGCAGCTGCGAAGCCAGCGCCAGGCACACATCCGTCAGGTCGCGGGGACCCTCCCCGGAAAGCGTGCGCACGGCTTCTTCTACTTCCAGCGTGTTTCCAATCTGATATCCCAGCGGCACGTCCATATCAGTAATCAGAGCCGCAATCTTTTTCCCGCTGTGTACGCCGATCGCTACCATCTTTTCCGCCAGAGAGACAGAATCCTCGACCGTCTTCATGAACGCGCCGCTTCCCGTCTTCACATCCAGCACAATGCAGTCACTTCCGGCAGCCAGCTTTTTACTCATGATGGAAGCCGCAATCAGCGGAACGCTGTCCACCGTCGCAGTCACGTCACGCAATGCATAAAGCTTTTTATCAGCCGGTGCGAGATTCCCGGACTGCCCGGTCACTGCAATTCCTGTACGGGCGACCACCTCCAGAAATTCCTCCTTCGAAAGATCTGCGCGCGTGCCGGGAATGGACTCCAGCTTATCCACCGTTCCGCCGGTATGCCCGAGCCCGCGCCCGGACATCTTTGCCACCGTACAGCCGCATGCCGCCGCGATCGGTGCGACCACCATCGTCGTCTTGTCTCCGACGCCTCCGGTTGAATGCTTATCCACCTTCACGCCCGGAAGTTGCGACAGATCCAGCCGCTCACCGGAGCCGGCCATTGCGTCTGTAAGGATTGCAGTCTCCTCATCCGTCATCCCCTGAAAATAAACCGCCATCAAAAACGCGGACATCTGGTAATCCGGAATCTCCCCTCTGGTATATTCCCCGATCATCCAGCGGATCTCCTCCTCCAGAAGAGCCTCGCCGCCGCGTTTCTTCATTATAATATCCACCATTCTCATATCCGGGATTCCCCCCTTTCAATATCATCTGTTTTTTTCGTACTATCCCAAACAGTATGCCGAACTGTGTTACAGATCCTTCGGCCCAAAGTTCAGCGGCAGCAGCTCGTTCAGCGTATAGACCCGGTATTCCTCCGGACTTTTCGCGAGCACTACGCGAAACGTTTCCGGGTCACAGAATTCCGCCATCACCTGGCGGCAGACCCCGCACGGCGGGCAAAAATTCTCTGTCGTATTCTCTGTTTCCCCGGCATATCCGCCAACAATCGCGATCTGCCGAAACTGACGGCGGCCCTCCGAAATCGCCTTAAAAAAAGCCGTGCGTTCCGCACAGACGGTCGGTGTATAGGACGCATTTTCAATATTACATCCCAGAAAAATTTCCCCATCCTCTGTCTCGAGCGCCGCTCCAACCGAAAAATGAGAGTAGGGGACATACGCGCGCTGCCGCGCCCGGTATGCCTGTTCAATAAGTTCCCGATCCTGCATTATTTCTCTCCTGTTCCTTTCACTTCGCCCCAGAAGCTCGTTCCGTCGAGGCTCTCTGATATGCCAAACATCTCCAGCACCGTCGCGGCGATGTCCGCGAAGCTGCTCCTCGTACCGATGGAAACACCCGGCTTTACACGTTTTCCGTACAAAAGCATTGGCACATACTCACGGGAATGATCCGTCCCCGGAAATCCGGGATCGCAGCCGTGATCTGCAGTAATCAGCACCACATCATCGTCCCGCAGCTTTTCCATCATTTCTGCCAGCTGCCGGTCAAAAAGCGTCGCCGCAGCCGCATAGCCATCGACGTCATTCCGATGTCCGTAAAGCATATCAAAATCCACCAGGTTCACGAAGCAGAGCCCGGTAAAGTCCTGATCCATCAACGAGAGTGTTTTGTTCATTCCGTCCTCATTGTCTGAGATCGGAGTCGTATGCGCGATGCCCTGTCCGGCAAAAATATCATTGATCTTGCCAACGCCGTATGTGTCAAAGCCGTGCTCCATCAAACTCACCAGCATCGTGCGCTTCGGCGGAATCAGAGAAAAATCATGCCGGTTCCTCGTCCTCGTAAAGTTCGCTGCCGAGTCTCCCACAAACGGGCGCGCAATGACCCGGCCCACGCCATGCTTTCCCTGCAGAATGGCCCGTGCCTTGCGGCAGCAGTCGTACAGCTCCTCCAGCGGCACTACCTCCTCGTGCGCTGCAATCTGAAACACGCTGTCCGCCGATGTATAGACAATCAGATCGCCGGTCTTCCTGTGCTCTTCGCCATAGTCGCGGATCACGTCCGTGCCGGAGTACGGCCGGTTGCAGAGAACCCCGCGCCCCGTCTGCTCCCGGAACGGAGCCAGCACCTCCTCCGGAAAGCCGTCCGGATACACCGGCATCGGCTCCGGTGAAATCATACCCGCAATCTCCCAGTGCCCGATCGTCGTATCCTTTCCCATGGAACGCTCCCGCAGCCGCCCATATGCAGCAATCGGAGCTTCCACGCCGGGACGGCAGGTGACTCCGTCAATATTAAACATGCCAAACCGCTCCAGATTCGGTGTGTCATAGCGGTCCGATTTTACGATCGAAGCCAACGTATTGGCTCCAACATCCCCGAACAGATCCGCATCCGGCTCATAGCCGATGCCAAAGCTGTCGAGAACAATAAGAAATACCCGTTTTACATCCATCCAAAGCTTCCTCCCCGGAAAAATATACCCTGTCTTCCCGGACAAACCGGGGCAAACATTCCTGCCGTTGCTGCCGCGCTGTCAAACGCAGTGAATCAGGCGGCAAAATATAATATTTATTATGCAATCTCCATTGCAACCTTCACCATATCATTAAAGCTCGTCTGACGCTCCTCGGAGGTGGTCACCTCGCCGGTCACCATGCTGTCCGAAACCGTGCAGATCGCCAGCGCGTTTTTCCCGGCGCGGGCCGCATTCATATAAAGCGCCGCCGCCTCCATCTCAACCGCGAGCGCGCCCATCTTCTGCCATTTCTCCGTCGTCGGGCGGTCATTGTAAAAGACATCCGCCGACACCAGATTGCCGACCCGGTAACGAAGTCCCATCTTCTCAGCGGCCGCCACCGCATTCTTTAAAAGCTCGAAGGACGCGATCGGCGCAAACGTCCCCGGCAGCTCATACTGCGCCGCGTAATTCGAATCTGTGCACGCGCCCATGCCGAGCACGAGATCCCGGATCGCCAGATCCGGCTGTAGCGCCCCGGCTGTGCCGATGCGAATAATATTTTCCACATCATAAAAGTGGAACAATTCATACGAATAAATGCCAATCGACGGCATTCCCATGCCGCTCGCCATCACGGATACCTTTTTCCCCTGATACGTACCCGTATAACCGTTTACGCCGCGGACATTATTGACAAGAACCGCTTCCTCCAGAAATGTCTCCGCAATGTGCTTTGCGCGCAGCGGATCGCCCGGCATCAATACTGTCCTCGCAAAATCTCCCGGTAACGCCGCAATGTGCGGGGTAGGTGTCTGACTCATAATAAAAACCTCCTTTAGTTTTTTACAGTTAGATATTTTCTAAAAAATTACCAACAATTTTACCCATATAGTTTAACACTATCTGTGCATATCCGACAACAGTTTTTTTATTTTAAAATGATTTTATGTCAATTTAACTATATTTTCACTTTTCGTTCATATTTTGTTCACACTTTCATGGTAAAGTAACATCAGCTTCAAGGAAATCAGATAAAAGTCAGATATACAGATAGCTGAGCGTTCAGTTAAGATACCTATTGCATATATCGATAAATTTTTTCATAATAGCCTCCGGTATGCCAGATACCGGGGGCACTCCTCATTTTATGCACAATATTGCTCCGTGATGCCAGACGGTAGCCACACCCCTTTGTACACAACGCACTCTTCCAATAGCATAGCTCTCCATTATATACAACATCGTCCATCACTCTCTCGTCTGCAAAAACGCCCATTCCTTCTGTCCCGCCTCATCCGTCGGATAGCTTTCCACATAGGTTTCTGCTTTCCCGGCAGCCGTCGCAAAATCCAGCTTCCCTTCGTAGGCGACAATCTCATTAAACAAAAGCTCCTGCCTGCCGTCTGTTCCGTCAAGCGCAAGTCCCAGTGAAATATAGGCAAGGGCCGTGTCATAGTCCTCCTTCTGAATTGCACACATCGCAAGGCCATTGTAGCACTCCTGGCTCTCTCCAAACTCTTCCTGAATCTGCTGGTAAATGTCCAGCGCGTGCGTATAGTCCTCCAACGCAAGGTAAACCTTGCCGATCAGATACATCGCCGGTTCGTATTTTTCCTCGACCGGTGAGATCAGCATCTGCTGCGCCTGCTCATACTCCTCCAGATAATAATAAATTCTCCCCTGATTATAATAATATTCCGTATCGTCGCCCTTCAGACTCTGCGCGGCCGTCAGATAGGTCACGCCGACAGCAGAAAGGTTTGCTTTCTCATAGCACTGATAGATATTCAGATACAGGTCATAATCCTCCGACTCCAGTGCCGTCGCAGCATCAAAATCAGACGCAGCAGCATCGGTCTGTCCTTCCTCCAGATAGCTGGCCCCGCGAAGAAAATACGCATCCGCATTTCCTTCATCCGAATCATTCAGAATATCCGTGCAGGTAATCATTACATCCTCATAATCCTCCATCCGGTACTGCGCCGTGGCAAGATACAATCGGATGTCTTCCGTATTTGACGGCGCGCGCGACGGAGCATTCGCAAGTGCTTCCTCAAACGCATCGATCGCATTTTCATACTCTCCCAGGCCCATGTAAGCCAGACCGAGTCCCCGGTACGCCAGCATCAGCTGTTCTCCTGCGTCGATCGCATCCTCAAACAGCTGCTGCGCCTCCTGATAGCTTCCTTCTTCGAGCGCAGCAAGCCCCGCCACCGTGTTTTCCCCGGTCGCACCGCCCATCGCGCAGCCGCCCGCAAACACGGAAATCATTAACAACACTGCGCAGCCGATGCCGCGAATGGCAGCTGCACAATTAAATACCGGCTTACAATTAACACAGTGCTGTCTTCTATTTCCGTTATAAATCGAATCATTGTCTTTGCACAGATATGTCTCGTAAACACGGGCCTGTATTTTATTTTTACCCTTCATCTGTCTGTCTCCTCTTGAAAAAATCAGGCATTTCATCTACACTTCCATGTCCGCTTCGCGGGCACCGCTAAATATAAAAGCCGATAAAATACACCTTCCGACCAGAAACCCTCTTACCTTTATTTTCTTCCTAAGTCATTCGGATTAAAAATTCAAAACTGCATTAAGAATACCATAGGGCGATTCGTAAAACAAGTAGCGATTTTTATTATTTCTTAATAATATTTGTGTTGCTTTATTTTGTGTTATATGATATTATTCTCGTGACATTTTTGCATCACTCTCATTTCTTACGAAAGATAACATTATCTGAAATCTACCCTCAGATTCCAAAGTACATCACCCAAAAGCAATCCCTCCCATTCTGTCGCTATACCGATTGGGAAAGTTCTGCTGAAAAAGTTACAGAAACATTATAAAAAATTTCAAAACAGGTAGTAATTTCGAAAGAAAAGAGGTAAAATGAATGTCAACAAATACGAAATCATTCGCAAGAAGCCATAAGCACCCTTCCGTGAAAAAAAGCAATGTCAAAAAACGCAAAGACAAAAAATCTAATAGCGTTGCAGTCCAGACAAAAGGCGGAACCGATACTGTAAGCCAGATTGAGGATGGAGTGATGAAGGTCATGATGGAGTTTTTCTCCGAACTGGCAGATCTGCGGGCAAAGATTAGCAGCGGCGAACCTGTCACGCGCGGTGATCTGGCCACACTGCCGCTGCTTCCACTCTTCGGCGGAAAAAGTTCCCAACAGAAACGCTTCCGTGCCGCGTTCGAAATCACTGTAAAAGCGGATAACGTGTCACGGCCAGATATTGAGAAAATCGAAGCTGCTGTTTACGCTATGGCTACTAAGTTTCTGACAAACACAGAATTATTACAGATAAAAGGAGAGATCAAAATGACATATCTTGGACAATTACTGGTAGAGGACGGACGAGCAGAAGGCCGCGAAGAAGGCCGCGCGGAGGAACGCGAAAACACTGAACGCGAACGGCAACGCGCTGAAAAAGCAGAGGCAAATGCACGTAAAGCAGAAGCTGAACTTCAAAAGCTAAAAAAACAGTTTGGGCTGGCTTAGAAGCTACTAATCCATTAAGCGTGATAGAGAAAAACAGCCTGGTACGAAAGCATAGACAGACTGGTGACAACTTTTTTAGTCTTTACCCATACAAGAAAGGCATGATTTTATGATACAAAACTGGCTTTATGATATACAGGACTACCTAGGCGGAGCCGGCCCCGTTGCTGTCACTTTTTTGCTAAAGGTTCTGCTGTGCATTCTCGTCTGGCTGATCGGGCGGAAAGTGATCTCCTGGGTGATGAATGCGTTCCGGAACATGCTGCACCGCTCGAAAATGCAGGAGGGCGCGATCACATTTTCCTGTTCCATGCTGCGGATTCTTCTTTACTGCGTACTGGTTCTCTGGATCGGCATGCAGTTCGGTGTGACGGAGACCTCGGTGGCCGCTCTGGTGGCATCTGCCGGCGTCGCCATTGGGCTGGCGTTTCAGGGCGGTCTGTCCAATCTGGCAGGGGGATTCATCATTCTGGTGTTCCAGCCCTTCCATGTCGGCGATTACATTATCACGCAGGAAAAAGAGGGCACGGTACAGAAAATTGATATTATGTATACCACGCTCCTGACGACTGACACGCGGCGGGTCATCGTCCCGAACGGGACACTCGCGGAAAATGTCATTGTTAATGTGACGGCTGCGGACCGCCGCAAGCTGGAGGTCAAAGCGAGCATCTCCTATGAGGACGATCTGGAGACCGCCAAAGCAGTGCTTAACCGGCTGATTCTGGAAAATCCGGATGTGCTCCATGAAGAAGAGACTCTCGTCTTCGTCTCGGAGCTGGCGGACAGCGGCGTCGTGCTCGGTCTGCGCTGCTGGGTGCCGACCGAAAAATATTACCCGGTGCTCTGGCAGATGAACGAGCGCATCAAGATTGAATTTGACCGCGCGGGTCTGCACATCCCCTACCCACAGATGGATGTGCATGTCAGCCGGGATGCGAGCTGAAATCCTGTTCCGCTTCGTCCGCTCTGAAGAAGACGGCAGGCAATTCTCAACGGATTCTCGCCCGGCACGTGCTTTCTGGCTTCGCCAGTCTGGAATGCATTTGTCCCTGGCTATGCCAGATATTTCTTCTTCGCTCGATCAGCAAAACTGGCAAAGTACATATAAAATCATGACATAATATGGTTATTACTGTCGCATAGCAGGTATAAAACATAAAAATTTATCTGATTTCTGTATAAGAAAGGAAAATGGTCATGACGGAAAACATATTCAGAAATGAAAACTCTCTTGGCCTCGTCCACATCTACTGCGGCGATGGCAAGGGAAAGACTACGACAGGCATGGGGCTGTGTGCCCGCGCGGCCGGATACGGACTGCGCGTCCTGATCTATCAGTTTATGAAGGACAATTCCACAAGTGAAAGAAATGTACTGGCTCTCTCGGAGAATATCACGATTGTGGACGGGCTGCCGCAGGAAAAATTCAGCTTTCAGATGACCCCCGAAGAAAAAGCAGAACGAAAGACCTATTATGAAAATCAGCTGCGCGCGGTCACGCAAAAAGCGGCGGACGAACAGTATGACGTACTGTTTCTGGATGAGGTCATCTATACCATCCGCGCCGGACTTCTTGACGAGGCGCTGCTGCTCGATTTTCTGCAAAAAAAGCCCGCGCATCTCGAAATCATCCTCTCCGGCCAGGGGCCGAGTGAAGCGCTCATCGAGTGCGCGGACTATGTCTCGGAAATCAGAAAAATCCGCCATCCGTTTGACAAGGGTGTGCATGCGCGCAAGGGAATTGAGAGCTGACAGGCACTCAATGGCACGTTCTCATCCCAAGGCAAGGAACTGTCACGGAATTATCTGCCCATCATGCACCGCCTATCGCATGAAATGGTACATGATCATAAAATCCTCGGCGCACCCCGTCGAGGATTTTTTCATCGTGCGATATAGGTCCTTGTTTCATTTACAAATCGTGGATGCAGACCGCCATTATTGGGAGGTATATCATGCTTTAAGTTCTGCAGATACTCGTACCCCCGTCTGCTCCAGTACATCCGTCACCTTGTGCACCGGGATGATGGTCAGCGCCTCCTTCACTTCTTCGGCCACGTCGTCGAGGTCGTCCTGATTTTCCTTCGGGATAAAGACCGTCGTGATGCCCGCCCGCTGGGCCGCCATCAGTTTTTCCGGCAGGCCGCCGATCGGCATGACGTAGCCGCGCAGGGAGACCTCGCCGGTCATCGCGATTTCCGGTGAGACGGCATTGCCGCTCACGAGGGACGCGATCGCGGTCGTCAGCGTAATTCCGGCCGACGGGCCATCCTTGGGAACAGAGCCCTCCGGGACATGGATGTGCAGGTCATTTTTCTCAAACAGCTCTGCCTTGTCCGGATACAGGCTCTTCACCAAGCTGACCGCGATCTGCACCGATTCCTTCATGACATCGCCCAGCTGCCCGGTCACGATCATCTCGCCGCTTCCCTTTGTAAACAATGCTTCAATATATAAAATGTCGCCGCCGCCCTGCGTCCAGGCAAGTCCGGTCACCACGCCGGGCTGTTTTTCCTCCAGCTTGCGGTCGTGAGGAATCGGCCGCTGATCCAGAAATTCCCGCAGCCGTTTCGGCGTGACGGAGACGCTTTTTTTCTCGCCCTTTACCAGCTGCACGGCCGCCACGCGGCAGAGCGTATCAAGTTGTTTTTTCAGTCCGCGCACCCCGGCCTCCATCGTATAATCGGAAATAATCGCGCGCAGCGCGGCATCCGAGATGCGCAGGTTCTGCGACTTGATGCCCATGCTCTCCTTCGCCTTCGGCAGCAGATGGCGCTTCGCGATCTGGAATTTATCCGAAGCCGTATACCCCGGAAATTGAATGACTTCCATGCGGTTCAAAAGCGGCTCCGGGATACTGTCCGTCGTATTTGCCGTGCAGACAAACAGCACATCGGACAGGTCATACGGCACGTTCATATAGTGATCGGTAAACGTGTTGTTCTGCTCCGGGTCGAGCACCTCGAGCAGCGCGCTCGACGGATCCCCGCCATAATCGCGGACCAGCTTATCCACCTCGTCCAGCACCATGACCGGATTCGACGCGCCGCTCCGTTTGATTCCTTCCATAATCCGCCCCGGCATTGCGCCAATGTAGGTGCGCCGATGCCCGCGGATCTCCGCCTCGTCGCGAATCCCGCCCAGACTGACGCGCACATAGCTTCTGCCAAGCGCACGGGCGATGCTCTGTCCGATACTCGTCTTTCCGGTACCGGGCGCCCCGACAAAAAGCAGGATGGAGCCCGCCTGCTTCCGGTTCAGCGTCATCACCGCAAGCTGCTGGATGATCCGCTTCTTTACCTTTTTCAGGCCAAAATGATCCTCATCCAGAATTTTCTCTGCCTGCTCCAGATCAACCGGCGGCATCGGCTCCTTCTTCCAGGAAAGGGACGTCACAAAATCCAGATAATCGTACAGCATCCCGTACTCATGGCTGTTCTGCCCCTCCTGCTTCATGCGGTTCAGAACCTTTTTCGCCTCGGCGAGCGCCGTCTCATTCATGCCGGCCTTCTCAAGTTTCTGCTCAAACCGTCTCACATCCGAGATATTCTCCGGATGCATTTCATCCAGCTGATTCTGTAAAAACTCAATTTGCTTTTTAATCGCCTGTTCCCGGTAAATCTGCTCATTCGAAGACTCCTGCGCGTCCGCGGCCTCCTTCTTGACCTTTTCAATCTCTACATACTCACAGATGGCCTTCTCCATACGCTCTGTGCGCTCCGAAATCGTATCCGCGGCCAGGATCTTATATTTCTCCTCATTGGAAATTTCCAGCAGAAATGACAGCGTCGCCGTCATCTCCCCCAGCGAATCCCATTGCTGCACATAATTGCGTGCAATCAGCCCGTACTGCGTCTTCTGCAGATGCTGGACAAACGCCATCTTCGCATTCTCAAAATGTGTCTTCTCCTCCTGTGGGGTAAGATCCTCCACATCCGGACGCTCCGTCAGTGACAGTTCAATCGTCTCCTCCGTCACATCGATTGTCTCAATGTTGACGCGGTTTCCGGTCACCACCTTTACATTGCCTTCCTTGTCAACCGCTTCGATCTTACCGGTGATCCCGATCGGATAAAAATCCTCCGCGCGCATCTCCTCGCGGGTCTTATCCTCCTTCAGCATCAGAAAGACGACCTTCTCCCCCGCAACCGCATCCCTCTGCGCAATCTTCTGAAAATAATTATTTTGAAAATACAGATAGATTCCGGGGATAATCACTATATTATAATAAGGTACTGTAATCATATGACCCCTCTCTTTCGTATATTGTCCGTACTCGCTTTGCGAGTACGGACGTAGGCCGCGCCCCTCGCCGGGGAGGCATCCCGCGCTTCGCACGGGATATACAATCGCGAAGAATGTTCCGATTTGCGCAGCAAATCGAGAACGGCACCGATTCTCCATTGCGCGGCTCCCCTCATATTGTCCGCCTTTTATTAGCACTCGTTTTTGTTGAGTGCTGATAAAACCATATTATAATTCATTATCCCAGAATGTCAACCGTTTTTCTGAGTAAATTTTCACCAATCTTTCTTTTTAAATGAAAATCGATTGCAACAGATTCTCATTTCTTTTACACTATATAAATGAAACCGGTTTTCATCCACAAGAGCAGTCACAATCCGTTATCCGTTCATCTACAAAAATGAATATGCAAAAATGAATAAGCAAACGGAGGGCAGCATATTTCACCATAGGAAGATGGGAAGCCAGAAAGGAAAACGTATGATAGCAGCAACACTTGTCGGCCAGGCGCAAAAAGGAGATGTACATGCTTTTGCCCTGCTTTATAAACAATTCTATCAGGATCTGTACCGCTTCGCTCTTTACACGCTGCGGAATACGCACGATGCGGAGGATGCCGTCAGCGATGCGGTGACCGATGCGTTCGCGCAGATTCGCACACTGCGAAATGCCGACGCATTCAAATCCTGGATGTTCCGGATTCTCACGGCAAAGTGCGCCCGGCGGCTAAAGATGTATGGTGAACCGAATGCGGAACTGAGTGAAGATATTCCAATGCCCGATGGTGACCTTGATGCACAAATTGATGTCCGGCAGGCATTTTCTTCGCTTCCGCCGGACGACCGCCTGATTTTATCGATGAGCATTTTCGCGGGGTACTCCAGTCAGGAGATTGGGAATGCCCTTGACATGAATCCGAATACCGTTCGCTCACGGCAGAGCCGCGCGCTGAAAAAAATGCAGGGTATGGTTGAATAAGGACAAGCTAGTGTATCTAGAACGAAAGGAACCTTTCTATGAACGAAAAAGATTTTTTACAAAAAATAAAGGATAGCGCTCAGAATATCACGCCCCCGGATTCGTTATCTCCGGAGGAG
The DNA here is from genome assembly GCA_021199475.1 of Lachnospiraceae bacterium. GTDB lineage: Bacteria > Bacillota > Clostridia > Lachnospirales > Lachnospiraceae > Choladousia. The sequence continues at coordinate 28,374 of JAJQHZ010000035.1, read as the reverse complement.
ATGGAGAAGAAGCTGAAAAATATGAAGTCTGTCCCCGAGCAAGACGAGAACACCATCGAATTCGACCGTGAAATTAAAAAGGACAAAGACAGACAGACACGCAAGGCTGCAGGCCGAAGCAAAAAAGCACGTTTCGCAGCCCGCTTTGCCGCCAGTGCGGCGGCAGTTTTTGTGCTCGCCTTCGTTGCGATTGGTCTGGGGGGACGCATTTCCAGAAATGAAAGCGACTCGGGCAGCATAGAGTCCGCCGAAATTACCATCGACAATGTTGAAGTTTCCTCAGACAGTGATGAAGTTAACGCGGACAGCGATGATGTTAGAGCAGACAATGATATCAATACTACGTCGGACGATTCCAATGATTCCGATTCGATCAGCGGCAGTACGAATGATTCCAATGCCAGTTCATACGCAGCATCCACAGTCTCCGAGGACCCTTTCACCTACGCCTCCAGCTATGAGGAAATCTACGAGGCACTTGCCGCAGCGAATGCATCGAACAATGTCGCGCGTGCACTCGGCGGAATCATGACCATTGAAGATTCGGGCGGCACAGCGGAATACGATGGCGAGGTTGCCTATGAAATGGGCGCGGACAGTGCAGATACCGCTTCTTCGGATTCCTCCGTCTCGGCTAACTATTCCGGATCCTCAGACAGTTCTGCCTCTTCCAGTGAGGAGGAAGCAGAGTATTCCACCACGAACACGCAGGTCGCCGGGGTGGACGAGGGGGACATTGTAAAGACGGATGGTTCCTGGCTATATATTCTGCGCACGGACGGAGAATTCCTGATTGTAAGCGTGGATGGCTCAGATAACACAGACAGTACAGATGATGCGGCTGGCACAGACGGCACGTATGATGCGGCTGGCACGGACGACATGGATGGCAAGCTTGCCTTAGTCAGCCAGACGACGCTCGAGGGCGCGGAGAACCCGATTGCGAAGGAGCTGTATCTGGACGGAGATACTTTATGCGTGATTACGCGGGAATACACGACTTCTCTCACGGAAAACGAGGATGGCAGCTATGAGACGAAGTCCGTCACCCTCACGGTTCTCTATACCTATGATGTCTCCGACCGGAGCCATCCGGTGCTCACCGGCAAGGTGACGCAGGAGGGCTTCTACAGCGATTCCCGCAAGGTCGGCAATGCGATTTATCTGTTTTCGATCTGGTATCCGTCGATCGGGGATTCGCTGGACGACAGTGAACTCTCTCCGCTTCTAAACGGAGCGAAGGCGGAAGCGGCCGACTACTACCTGCCGGAAACGATGTCCAATACGGAGTGCCTGATCATCAGCTCTGTGGACATCACAAATCCGTCCGAATTTCTGGACAATAAGATTCTGGTCTCCGGTGCGGATAATTTCTATGTGAGTGAGGAAAATATTTACATTGTCAATGAAAATTACGAACATTCCAATACGGTCTCAGAAATCACCAAATTTCATTATGAAAATGGCACCATCACCGGGGTGGCGGCGGGTTCTGTGACCGGCTACCTGAACGATTCCTTTTCGATGAGCGAATATGACGGGAATCTGCGGCTCGTCACCACTTACTATGGCGACGACCTTTCGCCGACCGCCAGCGTCACGGACTGGACCGAACACAACGCGCTTTACATTCTGGACGCATCCATGAGCCAGCTGAGCGTCCTTTCGAACCTCGCGGAGGACGAGACCGTCCGCTCCGCGCGTTTTCTCGGAGAGACCGGGTACTTCGTCACCTTCCGCCAGACGGACCCGCTGTTTTCCGTCGACCTCTCCGACCCGGAGAATCCGCAGATCCTCGGTGAGCTGAAGATCAGCGGGTTTTCGTCCTACCTGCATTTTTACGGCGATGGACTGCTGCTCGGACTCGGCTATGAGGCCGATGAATCCACCGGCAATACGACCGGTCTGAAGCTGTCCATGTTTGACATCTCCGACCCATCAAATGTGACCGAGGCTGCAAAATATGTAATCGATGGCGTCACCTGGTGCGACTCCCTGGAAAACTACAAATCCATTCTGGTTGATGCCGACAAAAATCTCATCGGATTCTACTGCGACAACCGCTATCTCCTCTTTTCCTATAGCGAGGAGGATGGCTTCGTCCAGGAAATGATCTATGACTTCTACACGGATCAGCTCGCAGGAGAAGCCGAAAGCTCCTCCATGCGCGGCCTGTACATCAATGATACGCTTTACCTCGTAGGGAGCACCTTCGTCATCAGCTTCGACATGAACAACGCTTTTGAGAAAACGCAGGTGCTGACGATAGAATAAAACGAAAGGTTGCCCGCCACAAGCAGCGTCTCATTGTATAACCGAACAAACCAAATGCAAAGACAGCCTGTATCATAAGCCCTTGTGCGTATGCACGGACCCGCAATACAGGCTGTTGCTATGCTGTCTGATCGTTTTTTATACTGTCGATTACAGAATCATAATTCCTGCTTCCCGGCAGGCGTGCTGCGTTTCGGCATCCCAGATCCCGGCCTGAACCTCGCCGACATGCGCCTTTTTCAGCAGCAGCATACAGATGCGGGACTGCCCGATACCTCCGCCGATGGTCAGCGGGAGTTCTCCGTTAAGCAGCATTTTGTGGAAGGGCAGCGCTCTTCTGTCGTCACAGCCGACCAGAGTGAGCTGTTCATCGAGCGATTTTGAATCAACGCGGATGCCCATGGAAGAAACCTCAAGGGCACACTGCAGTGGCTCGTGCCAGAAAATCAGATCGCCATTCAGCTTCCAGTCGTCATAGTCCGGCGCGCGGCCGTCGTGGCGCTGGCCGGATTTCAAAAGGCCGCCGATCTGCATGATAAAGATGGTCTTTTTCTCTCTGGCATAAGCATTTTCCCGTTCCTTCGGCGTCAGATCCGGATAGCGGTCCTCCAGCTCCTGCGAGGTAATAAAGGAAATATCACGGCAGAGCTCTGTATCCAGCAGCTCATAGCGGTATTTCACCTCGTCCAGCGTATTGCAGATGGATTCTACGATACGCTTCACTGTCATTTTCAGATAATCAAAATTCCGCTCATCAGCAGTGATGATTTTCTCCCAGTCCCACTGATCGACATAAGCAGAGTGAAGATTGTCCAGCTCCTCGTCCCGCCGGATGGCGTTCATGTCACAGAGCAGACCGTTCCCCACATGAAAATCATAGCGGTAAAGCGCCATTCGCTTCCATTTTGCCAGAGAATGGACGACCTGAACATCGACTCCGGCATCCGGAATCCCAAACGTGACCGGCCGCTCGACTCCATTCAGATCGTCGTTCAGGCCCGAAGCAGGATCCACAAACAGCGGGGCCGTCACCCGTTTCAGCTTCAACGCCATACAGAGCTTGCTCTGCATCAGATTTTTAATCAGACCAATCGCCTCCTGCGTTTCATAGCAATTGAGGCAAGAGTGGTAATCCTTCGGAATGATAACATGACTCATTTAAAAAATCCTCCTTTATATGTCCTGCATCATTTACAATGCAAGCCGCGTCTTGCACTTTCAGCACACCTTCTATTGACGCGGCTTCCTCTTCATGTCCTGCATCGTTTACAATCATTCACCCAGCGCATCCGCGAGCGCGGCAAACTGCTCCAGCGTCAGGGTCTCGCCTCTCACCGTTTCGGAAAGGCCGAGGTCCGTCAGCGCCTGCGTGATCTGCTCCCTGGAAAAATCCAGCTCGGCTGCGTTTTTCAATCCGTTCACCAGTGTCTTCCGGCGCTGGGCAAAGGACGCGCGGATCAGGGTAAACATTCTCTTTTCGTCTTTGACCTGCACCGGCGGCGCCTGTCGGCGCGTCAGGCGGATGACGGCGCTGCCAACGCCCGGACGCGGAATGAAGCAATTCGGCGGGACGTTCGCAGCCAGGTATGGCTCCGCGTAATACTGAACGGCCAGAGAAAGGGCACCATAATCCTTGGTGCCAGGACCGGCCTGCATCCGCAGAGCCACTTCCTTTTGAACCATAACCGTGATGCTTTGAAGCGGCACGGCACGTTCCAGCAGCCCCATAACAATCGGCGTGGTGATGTAGTAGGGCAGATTCCCGACCACCTTGATCGGATGGCCGCCGTTTTTCTCCCGCACAAGCGCCGCAATATCCAGCTTCATAATGTCCTGATTGATAATCGTCACATTCTCATAAGACGCAAGTGTTTCCTCCAGAATCGGAATGAGGCTCCGGTCAATCTCGACCGCAGTCACCTCCCGCGCCGACTCCGCCAGGTACTGCGTCATCGTGCCGATGCCCGGTCCAATCTCCAGTACAAAATCGTCCTTCGTAATCTCCGCCGCCGCCATAATCTTCTCCAGCACATGCGCATCGATCAGGAAGTTCTGTCCAAAGCGCTTCTGGAAATTAAAATGATTCTTCTGTATGATCTCAATCGTTTTCTGCGGGTTCGCAAGCTTTTCCATAAAATACGGATCTCCTGAATTTTAATTTTATTAAATGACACCCAGGTTATTAACCCAGGCTGCAAACTGCATCGCGTAAATAGGGTGTGCCGCTTTTTATGATAAATGATGCACGCAAAGGGTCTGCACTAACGATTTCACACCCGGTGCGGAGTACAACACCTTGCACTATTTACTACATGGTTGATGCCACAAGTATAACCCTATGTCTCTCCCATCATTTATAAGAGTCGATACACCTTCCGTGCATTCCCGTACGTAGCCTCTTCGACCTCCTGCGGTGTCCGTCCTTTGATCTGCGCAATCGTATCGATGACCAGCGGCAGATACCGGGAAGAATTGCGTTTCCCCCGGTGCGGCGCAGGCGCCAGATACGGACAGTCCGTCTCCGTCACGATCCGCTCAAGCGGCACTGCCGCGACGACCTCCTTCATGACCCGCGCGTTTTTAAAGGTGACGACACCGCCAACGCCGATGTAATAGCCCAGCCTGACATATTCCAGAGCCATCTGCGCGGATGAGGAAAAGCAGTGGATGATCCCGCCCGTTGTCCCTGCGTGCTCGGTTTTCATGATATCGAAGGTATCCTGCGCCGCATCTCTGCTATGGATATTGACCGGCAGGCCGGTCTCCTTTGCCAGCTGCAGCTGCCGCACAAACCAGGCCTTCTGTGTCTCGTGATTTTCCTTATCCCAATAATAATCCAGTCCGATCTCCCCGACCGCCACCGTTTTTTCCCTGGCACAGAGCTCCTTCAGACGGCTCATCATTTCCTCGTTCAAATCTCCCACATGATCCGGATGCACGCCGACCGCCGCATAGAGAAACGGATAGTCCGCGGCCAGCTGCTGGCTCTCCCAGACATCGCGCAGGGAAGCGCCCATATTCACGATCCCGCCAATCCCCGCGGCAGGCATTCCTGCCAGAAGCTCATCCCGGTCCTCATCAAAGGCTTCATCATTATAATGCGCGTGTGTATCAAAAATCATGGTCAGATCCCTCACTTCTATTTTCCGGCATTTCCGTTCGGCTTTTGCGCGGCTAATCTCACTTTTTCTCTCACTTTTTCCGGCATTTTCGTCCGACTGCTTTCGCGCGGCAAATCCGTGCTGCCTCCTATCATAACACTGAAAGCGAATCACGACAACTTTTTTTATTACACCTTTTTTTACCTTCATTTCTGTGCTATAATACTTCTAACTGTAACACCCGTCCGTTCTCGCTCGGCGAGAGTAGACAAAGACCCCCGGAATTTCCTGTTTCATGAAATTATCCGGCAATATTCCTATACAAAATCAGAGTAAGGAGGATCGCCATGAGCTGTAAAAGTAAAAGCCTGACCATCGGTGTACTGGTCAGCGGGATTCTGGATGAATTTACACGACATATCTGCAACGGCATTATGGCCGAAGCCTCTGAGCAAAATGTGAACGTCCTGATTTTCCCGGGCAAATATCTGGACCGTGATCTCTCAACGAACCGGGAGCTGATGTATGAATATCAATACAGCACCGTTTTTTCCTATATCCGACAGGGGGCCGTCGACGCGCTGATCATTGCCGCCGACTGCATTGGCTGCTTTGCCACACCGGATCGGATCAGACAGCTGCTTGAAAGCTTTGCCGGGATTCCGAGTGTCCTGATTGCCTCGAAAATGGACGGCTATATTGACGTCTCGTTCGACAATGAAGCCGGCATCCGTGAGGGGCTGGAATACCTGATTCGTACCTGCGGCTGTCGAAAGATTGGGATGATCGGCGGTCACGACAATAATTCCGACGCGGTAGAACGGCATACTATATTTTCGCGGGTTCTGGCGGAAAACGGGCTTGACTGTCCAAAGCAAAGATATATGGAAGGCGAGCTTACAAAAAACAATCAGGAGGTTTACCGGGAATTTCTGGACGCAAACCCGGATCTGGATGCTATCTTCTGTGTCAATGATGACATTGCGCTCGGCCTGTATAAGGAGCTGGAGCATCGGAGCATTCGTCCCGGCCGGGATATCTCCATTCTCGGCTTTGATGATTCGTCTGCGGGCGCAAAGGCATCACCGCCGCTCTCCTCGGTACTTGCGGATCCTACCCGGCTCGGCGCCGCCTCCGTTTGTGCTGTTCTGGAGCTGTATCATCACCGCCCGATTTGGGATGCTTCGATTCCGACTCGCTTTGTTCTGCGCGATTCCATTATGCAGACGAATAACGGCCGAAAAAGCTGTGAGCAGATTTTAAATACGCTTGAGGACAGCTTTCATGATATTTTTTACCACTATTATCATGAGGAAAAACAGCTTCGTCTGGAAGAAGTGCGGCTCTCCTATATCCGTATGTTCGATTATTTAGCCGCTTATTTTATGCGCAAAGGGGATAATTCTGTCTCATCGGCAGATATCGGAGCTGCTGCCGATCAGTTTCTGAAGCCGGACATCATCGGAGCTGCCGATATTGACGGTCTGATGACGGTTTTTGAACAATTTTACCACGCACTTCTGGATTTGCAAAAAGACGATACCTGCCGGTTCGAGCTGCGAAATGCATTCTCCATGCTTTACCGGAGAATGATTCGCGCCATGAACCAGCATTCCGCCACGGTCATCGAAAATGAGAATCAGAACAATTATGATATGAAGCTTTTCGTACAGAATATTCTGCAATTCGAGCAGGGTACGGACGAGAGTTCCCGCTCGCTTCTGCACAACCTTGGCTGGCTGGGGATCAAAAATGCATGGCTGTATCTGCTGCCGGTTCCTGTCGTCCATCCGGCTTCGGATCCTTTTGAGACGCCTGGAATGCTCGAATTAAAGGCCGAGCTTCTTGGCGGCGCTGTACAGGAAAATCCTCCGGCTCACCCATCGCAGACACTCGAGGAGGTCTTCCGGTACACAAAACCGGCCTGTGGCGATGAGCACGCTCAGGTTCTGCTCCCGCTCTTTTTCGGGAAAATCGTGTATGGCATCCTGATCTGCGACATGACGCCTGCGCTGTATGTGAACGGCGAATTTCTGGTAAACCAGCTCAGCTCCGCCATCAAGATGATTTCCTTGCTGCAGGCCAATGAAAAAATTCAGGCGAAGCTCGAGGGCAGTCTGGAAACACTGAAGGATCATAACATCGAGCTGGATGCGATGTCCAAATCCGATCCGCTCACCGGCATCCTCAATATGCGGGGCTTCTATATGCAGGCAGAGGAGCGCCTGAACACCGTGCGGACATCTGGACGTCCCCTGGTCGCCCTTTATATTGATATGGACAATCTGAAAATCGTGAACGACCGGTTTGGACACAAAGAGGGCGATTCCTCCCTCCGGCAGATTGCCCGGATTCTGAAAGACTTTACCGATGGGCGCGGCATCGCCGGACGCATCGGCGGGGATGAATTCACCTGCCTGATTGAGGTTCACGATGCAGATTTTTTGGAAGCGCCCCTTTATACAAGCCTGGCAGCAGAACGCGCCGTCAATGACAGCAATGCTCTACACTCCGTTTTGGACGACGTGAAGCAAAAGTCGGGTGAATGTCCCGTACCGCATTTGGACAGTGCGGCAGAAACACCACAATATAAAGAACAAAAAAAAGATCCTTGCAGCGCAGAATGCACGAAATGCCCGCGGAATGCAGAAAGCAAAAAAAATCAGCGCAGCTCGGAGCCTGAACAAGAGCTCCTCGCCACGCTTTATGAAAAATTTGATCATTACAATCAGACCAGTGAGAAACCATATCTTCTGACTGTCTCAGCCGGCGCATACACAATCCTGCCAGACGATGATATCTCGCTGAAGGATGCACTGATCCGCGCAGACCAGAGGCTGTACGAAAAGAAGAAAACGCGCAAGTACGGACATATCATGAAAGCCGCACCGCCACAGCCTTGAGGTTTTCTTTGGGCCGCCAGATGAATTCACCCTTGCTGATTTCCATCTCCGGCACGTTCTCCGGATCATTTTCCCCGGCCGCAACGCTTACCTGTGTATCCGAGTACACCTCGCGAATCTGCTGCGGACAGCCATCAGGCAGCCGGAAGCGGATCTGCTCCGGTAATTCACCCTCGAAGGTATGAAGCACTACATACGCACTTCTCGCCCCGTCTCTCTGACCGTTTCCATCCGGCAGGGATCCACCGCATACCGGTGTTTTCTTCCCTGCTGTTTCCGTATCCGCTGACCCTTTTGTTGACAGATCAACGAATTCTCTTTCTGTCCCGCCCACGCGCACCAGAGCCTGCCAGCCTTCCGGATGGCGGAAGCTTCGCTGATGCGGGCCGTACAGATAAGACTGGCCGCTGCGGATGACCGGCACCAGCTTTTTATAGAAAGCAATTCCATTATCGATCACCTGCCACTGCGCGCGGGAAAGCTCTGTCACATCCCCGGAAAGGCACATTCTTCCAAGGAAAGTATTGATCATGGACCAGGCGATCCGTTTGAGTGAGTCATCCGTGCGGATGACCGCCCAGATTTGGCTCTTGACCGGGTGGATGACGCGGTGAAGATGCGCCGCAATGATCGGAATCTCCACACACTCATGCGCGTCAGAAAATGAGGCCATGCTCATCTGATCCATCCAGCCCGGCTCCAGGCGATGGCCGCCCGAGGCACAGTTTTCCAGAATGATTCCCGGAATCTCCTGTTTCACCTTTTCCAGAAATGCCTTCGAGGCCTCCTGATTCCGCCGCAGACCCTCTCCTAAGGATTCCGCCCCGTCACAGCCGGGACCGATGGTCTCGTTGCAGTCAATTTTCATGTATTCGAATCCATAGGCTTTCAGCGTACCGATCACCTTTTCCGAAAGATACTCCTGCACCCACGGATCACACATATCCCAGAATCTGCGCGCATCCGTCGTCAGCACCGCGCCGTCCCGGTGAAGCAGATGCTCCTCCATCTGGTACGCTCTTGACGCATTCCCGACATTTTCAATTTCGAACCAGATGCCGGGCTTCATCCCGGCTTCACGGATCGCGTCCACCGTCTTCTCCAGCCCCTCCGGGAACAGGGACTTTGAAACATTGTAATCTCCCATGCTGATGTCCCACGGCACGCCATCTTCCTTATACCATCCGCAGTCAATGACAAAATAGGAGAAGCCCTTGTCCTTAATCTGATTTAAAATCCCCGTAATGTTCTCATGCGACGGACAGCCCCAGGTCGTGCAGTATTCGTTGAACACAATCGGCAGCTCCCGCTCACAGGCCGGCCCCTGATAAAAGCTCTCCAGTTCCTCGCTGGTCAGCCGCCCGGTCGCCTCATCAAAGGAATCCGTCACGGCCACCGTCACAATCGCTTCCGGCGTCGTGAACGATTCGCCCGGCGCAATGGTTTTCATCCACTGGCCGAAATCCCGGTCCGCCATGCCGCCGCTTAAGGAAAGTCCGTCGTCCTTTCGGTAAAATTCCATCTGCCAGGACGCCGGATGCGCCACCAGTGCGCCCCAGAAAATCTTATTTTCCCGATCCTCGACTGCCGCAAACGGAAAGAATCGGTTGACCGGCAGAGAGCCGACCTGTCCGAACCGCTCACAGCGGACCGAATGGGGCGACGGCGGCCACGCGGGCTCCAGCAACAGATCCTCCGCCGGCAGCACCTCGTGAACGCCCTCCTGGCTCCACGCACTCCGGATCCGATGCAGATACAGCTTCTGCGAACCGCTGCCCTCCACATACGGGGAGAGACCGCCGAGCGAAAAGCTTTCAAACATCTCCAGGATCACTGCCTTCTCCGGCCCGTTCTCAAACGTGCAGAAAATCTTCACATAGGGCGTGCCCTTCCTCCAGCGCAGACGATGAATAACACGATAGCTGTGGCCAGACAATGCGCCAGAGGCAGGCACCTGCGCCTGCAGCGGAGTATGGATCACGATTTCACCATCGTTCTCCTCACAGCACTGCGCTCCTCCCGTCTCCGGGCAATAGCGCAGCTCCCGGATCGTCTGGCTGTTTCTCATCGTCATCCCAACGCCATACGAGCCGCCAAAAATATCGCCTGTCAGCTTCAGCTGCACCAACGCTTCCATCTGCACCCCTTTTTTCGCAAACGCGCGGTTCCGGAACGCCTCCGGCAGCAGATAAAATCCCACCTTGCCGCTCTCCGGCTCCAGATAATAGCGGGCGACCATATCGCCCAGCACATATTCATTCAGCAGCTGCCATTCCATTCTCTGTCCTCCCTCAGGAAATACCACCCTACCACCACAAAATATACACCAGTGTCAAACAGAATCCGATGATCACAAGCAGCAGCCCGTAGGACAGGCTCCGCCCGATGACCGTGTTGCTCTCTCTTGAAACGTCATGGCGCAGCGCCAGCTCCCGCCGATAGTCCACCGCGGAAGGATTGCTCCGTCTCCAAGTGCGGTTCGCCAGCTTCTGAACCGCATTCAGAAGCTTACCAGCCGTCTCCGTCAGCCAGGTGCCTTCCACACGCTCATGGGGAATCGGCGAGTCCTTATAAACGGACTTGCGCAGGCCCACGACAAAGAAATCGACCAGGCTGTCAAAGATACGGGCCAGTACATGCCCCACCGGAATTAAAATACGCACAAGCGTGTCCGTCAATTTATCCAGCACGGAGCAGGCCGCACCAAATACAAACGGCAGAAGCTTCAGAAGCAGCGGACGATAAATGAGGTTTTCCAGATCCAGCCAGGAAGGCCAGGCGTTGATGTACTGCCGCACAGCGGCTGCACTGCGTCCGCCCGTCCCTGCTTTCGCCTTTTTGCCCCGGCCGGATGCTTTCGCTTTGCTGCTGCGTCCGGAGCGTTTCACCGCGGCACTTCCGCGAAGCGGTGCTTCCTCTCGCATCAGAACGGTTCGGATGAAGAAGACATAGACAATCACACCGATGCTGATGGAAATCAGGCCGCCGGAGAGATTTTTCCAGCTGAAATAGCTGACCACGTGGCCGAATTCCTCCAGCCCCATAAAGGACTGCCCGAGCTCGGCCGCCCGATCCATGATTCCGTGCGGAAACAGTCCCCAGATGAGAAGAACCAGTGCACTGCCGGAGAGCGCAAATGTGCTCATCGGGTTCATATAGTGCTTCATGGCATCATATTTTTTCTGCAAAGCGTCGTCTGCGTTTTTCTCGACGAAAATAGCGACAAACAGCTTTGTCATATATGCCACCGTCAATCCGCCGCTGAACAGGAACAGATATTCCAGCGCGCGGAAAATCCAGCCGCCGCCATACTCCAGAATACTCTCGTGAAGCAGGGTTTTGCTGATGTAGCCGCCAAACATCGGGATTCCGCCGATGGCGAGCGCACCGATCAGGAAAATGACCTTCAGCAGAGGCTTTTTCCGGCCAAACCCGCGAATCACGTTCAGGTCGAGCGCGTGCAGGTTCATATAAATCACACCGGCCGCCATGAACAGCACCAGCTTAATCATCGAATGGTTCATCATATGCAGCAGCGTACCGTGCACCGCCAGAGCATTTTCCTCCCCCAGCATGCACTGCATCCCCACGCCAATCAGGATAAACCCGATCTGTGACATCGAGGAGCACGCAAGAGTGCGCTTCAGGTCAATCGAAAATACTGCAAGCAAGGCGCCGCCAAACATGGTCGCTGCGCCGATTATCAGCACCAGAGAGCCCCAGTTTTTATCATACAGAAACAGGCCGCTCGTGATGGCAAGTATACCAAAAATACCCGTCTTGGTCAGGATACCGGAAAGCAGCGCCGACGCCGGGGCAGGTGCCACCGGGTGCGCCTTCGGCAGCCAGATATGCAGCGGGAATGCGCCCGCCTTCGCGCCGAAGCCGACGAACATACAGCAGCCAAGCGCATACAGCACCGGCTTGTTCTCATAGGCAGCCGCCGCGGCTGAAAGCTCCGAAATCGTCAGCGTGCCCAGCTCATGGTAAACGCCGAAAATGCCCATCAGCATCACCAGTCCGCCCAGCACCGCCACCGTCAGGTACGTGTCCGCCGCCCGGAGCGCCGCATTGTTTTCCTCATGCGCCACCCAGACATAGGAGGTAAAGGACATCATCTCGAAAAAGATAAAGGTCGTATACAGATCCGCCGACAGAAAGACACCCATCGTCGCGCCGAGCGTCAGCAGAAAAAATACATAGAAACGGTCCGGAGCCGGATGAGAATGCTGGGACGGCTGCGGCAGCGCCCCCTCGCTTCGCTCGGCGGCATCTTGCCCCGCCCTTTGAAAGACGCGGGCTTCGCTCCGCGTGGGGCGGGGCTGCGTATGCGAGGAAAAATACTGCGGACACAGCAGCGCCGTCATCATCCACATCAGACCGGCAATCAGCCCGTAAATCAGCCGGAAGCCGTCCAGAGTAAAGTGCAGCCCGAGCCCGCAGATTCCGGGCACAGTCAATGACATCACAGAGCCGCTTTCGGCTTTCCCTGCACTGCTGATGAACAAAACCAGCATCATGATAAATTCCGTGATTGCCACGAAATCCGTCACAGCCGCGCTTCCGGTCGGAAGAAAGGACTGCCCGGCGGAATGTATTGTTTTATCGCTCGGCTGCAGGCTGCCTTGCCCATTGGAAGACGCTTCGCGTGGGGCTAGGCTGCTGCGGTAACGCCCCCTCGCTTCGCTCGGCGGCAGATTGCCTTGCCCATTGGAAGACGCTTCGCGTGGGGCAAGGCTACGCAGTGCCCAGGCGGCCAGTCCTCCGATTATCGGGTAAAAAACCAGCACAGCCAAAATCAAATTTGCTTTCATCGTTTTCTTCCTCCATACCCTGAATCAAACGAACTCATTCTTATACAATCCCCCGCACAGCCAGGAAGCTTATCCCACACGCTGCGCAGGCGTAAACGATTGCTGTCACCGCACATCAAACGCTACTGACATTTGTCAGCTCAGAGCGGAAGCAATCTGCGTAAACGCGTCAATCAGCGGTTCCGGATGTAATCCGATCACCACCATCGCTGCGATAAACAACACAAGCGGCAGCAGCATCATCCAGCCCGGATCACGGACCTCCTCATATGGTACGATCTTATGCTCCGCTGTGTTTTTCGTCTCCGAGGGAGCATTCAGAACGAACGCCCGCACACTGATGGTCAGCATATAGATTGCGGTGAGAAGCGCGGAGATCATCAGCGCAGCCACCCCGACGACGGCCAGCGGATGCGTACTGTCAAGCGCAGCCTTCACCAGGTTCCATTTGCTGATGAACCCGGCCAGTCCCGGCACGCCCATCAGCGCCAGCCCGGAGATGGTGAAAATTACGAAGGTTTTCGGCATTTTCTTTCCCAGGCCATCCAGCTGGTGGATGTATTCCCTGCCGCTCTGGCAGATGACAGCACCGGCGCAGAAGAACGAACAGATTTTGATGACTGCGTGGCAGATCATGTGGCAGAGCGCCCCGACCAGCCCGAGCGGCGTCATCAGCGCCGTGCCAAACAGGATGTAGGACAGGTTGCTTACCGTAGACCAGGCCAGGCGGCGCTTCAAATGCGTCTCCTTGAGCGCCCGGCTGCAGCCATATACAATCGTAATAATGATCGGAATCAGCACCGCAGTCTGTGCCCAGGTGCCGCGCAGAAACTCGGTTCCGAAGCTGTAGTATGTGATGCGCATGGTTGCAAATGCGCCCGCCTTTACGACCGCCACCGCATGCAGCAGCGCGGTGACCGGAGTCGGCGCCACCCCGGCTTTTGGCAGCCAGCCCGAGAAGGGGAACATCGCCGCCTTCACACTAAAGCCAAAAAAGCACAGCACATAAATGAGCAAAAGCAGATTCGTCCGGTCGCCGATTTTCGCCAGATCCAGCACACCGCCCGCCACAAATTCCGGCGAAGTGCCGTAAATCAGGATAAAAATCACACCGATAAATGCAAACGCCGCGCCTCCGAGAGAATAATACAGATACGTGCGGCCGGCCAGGACTGCCTCGCGTGTCAGCGTATGGATCACCAGCGGCAGCGTCACGAGCGTAAGCATTTCATAGAAACAATACATGGTCACGATGTCCTCTGCAAGCGCGATTCCCATCGTGATGCCAAAGGTAATCGTATAAAACATGAAGAAAAATTTCTCATGCTCCTCATGCTTCATATATTCAAACGCATACAGCGTCGCAAGCGGCCACAGCACTGAGATCAATCCGGCAAACACGGTTCCCAGTCCGTCTATCCGGAAGCTTAATGTCAGATTGCTTGTAAACCGAAGCAGCACAAACTCTCCCGCCGGGCGATTCAGCAAGAGTGCAATCGCAAGGATGGAATTCAGCAATACGACACCCTCTGTATAAACCATCATCTGCGCTCTGCTGCGAAACGGGAGCAGCGGAATCAGAGCGCCGCCCACAATCGGAAACAGAACCACAACGGCCAGAAAAATGGAACTCATCCCGTTCTTCTCCTTTCCATAGTCGTTAGTAACTGTTCAGTACCTACACAGTTACAGCCGTTACCTTCCACACCTGCGCTGCGTACTCTGCCTCAGGCATGGCTGATATTCGTAACCCAAACCAGACTCTCAAACGGTCCTCCGTCGCAGTCATTCTCTTAAAGCACCGTCGCCGCAATCCCGCTCACAAATTGGATCAGCGGGTTCGGGAAAACGCCGAGCAGAATCGACAGTGCTGCGAAAATCGCAAGCGGAATCAGCATGCCGAGAGGCGCCTCTGTGATCTCTCCTCCGGATGCATGATGGGCGTCCGCTCCATCCGAAGCCGATTCCTGCACCGCATCAGCAGCCTTTGTCATATCCATTCCATGACCCGCGCCGACAGCCACTGCCGCAGCCGATTCCTGCACCACATCTGACGCAGACGAGGCTTTCGCGACGACAGCCCCGTGAACGGCATCCTTTACCTTCGGGAAGAACCCGTTTGTCACGATTGAGAGCAGATACCCCGCGGTCAGCAGCGCACTTAACAGCAGGATGGCCGGGCCGACCCAGCGGAACACGCCGATTTCTGCTTCCAGCGCGCCCTGCGCCAGATACCATTTGCTGATGAACCCGCTCGCGGGCGGAATGCCGACCAGCGCCAGCGACGCAAATGTGAAGCACCAGAGCGTCTTCGGCATCTTTTTGCCGATGCCCTCCAGCTGATCGACCCGGGAATAGCCCGCCTGGAAAATAAAGATACCAGCAGTCAGGAACAGCGCACACTTGATAAACGCGTGAAACACCACGTGCAGCAGAGCGCCCTCCATCCCGGTCGGTGAGAGCACCGAAAGGCCAAACAGAATATACGAAACCTGACTGACTGTTGAATACGCCAGCCGTTTTTTGAATACCTTTTCCCGGAACGCGAGCATCGAGCCCATGAATACCGTGAGCAGAGAAAGGGTCATCCAGGCGGTCTGCACCCAGGTACCCCGGATGAAATCCGCGCCCACGATGTAGAACATCACGCGGATGATCGACAGCACACCGGCCTTTGCAATGATACCAGAGAGCACCGCCGAAGCAGGCGCGGGCGCGACCGGATGCGCCGTGGGCAGCCACGCGTGCAGCGGGAACATACCGGCCTTCGCGCCGAAGCCGATCAGCGCAGCCATCACCGCCGCCAGCAGGATTCCCGTATGCCCCTGCGCGAGCGCGAGGTTCAGGGTACCACCGGCCGTAAACGTGATCGAATCACAGTATTTGTATAAGAAGAAAATCGCAAACAGTCCGAGATATGCGCCGCACATCGAATAAAACAGATATTTCAGTGCCGCCATGATCGACTCGCGTGATCCGGAATGCAGCACCATCGGCATCGAGGTCAGCGTCATCAGCTCATAGAACAGATAGAGCGTGACCAGATTCCCCGCAAAGCAGAGCGCCACCAACACACCATAGACAATCAGGTAAAATCCGAAGAACCGCCGCTCGTTTCCCTCATGCCCCATATAAGTAAATGAATAAAAGCAGACCAGCACCCAGGCAATGCTGAAGACCGTCACAAATAACCGGCTGATCCCGTCAATCTGGAAATAAATCGGTATCCCCTCCATCAGCTCAAACCAGGTGTAGCTGTTCTCGCCGCTCCAGGCCGCCAGAAGCGCCAACGCGGCACTGACCACCATCACCACTGCAGTCAGCCTGTGCAGCCTGTCAAGGCTCTCCTTGTCGCCGTCGCCAAACTCATCCTTTTTGAAAGGCATAAGATAAAGCACGCCCACAATTACCGGCAGAAACACCGGAATCAAAATCCAAATGCCCATTTTTGTCCTCCCATCTATGTATACAAACGCTCCATCTGCAGACCGCAAACGCCCATCACCCAAACATCTCCAGCCCCTGTGTCAGCATATTCACAATCGGCTGCGACCCCAGGCCCAGGCCGATATTCAGCGCGACAAACAGCACCAGAATCAATGCCTTCTGCGGCTGCTCCTTAATCGTGATCACCCGCGTATCCGTCACAATGCCTGCGCGATGCGACGGCGTATAAATGCGGATGACGGTCTTCATAAAATAGATCGCGTTCAGCAGCGTACTCAATGCCAGCGCAATCATCGCCGGAATCAGCTTGCCCGAGGTCTCATAGGCCGCCGACGCGAACAGCACCTTTGAGATAAAGCCGGAAAACAGCGGAATGCCGACCATCGAAAGTGATCCAGCGGAAAACGCGACGCCCGCGATTTTGTTCCGGTATCCGGCGCCGGTCAGCCCGAAGAAATCCGTATCGTGGTTCGAGACATCCGTCAGCCCCGAGGCCGAGACGAACAGCATGGATTTTGTTGCTGAATGGCTCAGGATATGAAACAGGCTGGCGATGATTCCCGCCGTCGTTCCCAGTCCGAAGCCCATATAAATGTAGCCAATCTGCGCCACTGAGGACCAGGCGATCATCCGGCGGATGTTGTTTTCCCGGATCGCATTGACTGACCCGAAAATCATCCCCAGCACGCCAAACACAAACAGCACATTGATGACCTTGCTCTCGCGGATCACATCAAATCCAATCACGCGATAGAAAATCTTCACGACGAGAAAGATATATCCCTTGGAGACAAGGGAGGATAAAATCGCGGCCGACGAGAGCGTCGAGTAGCCGTAGGCGTCCGGCACCCAGGAGTGGAACGGAAACAGCGCACTTTTGATCGCGAGGCCGACCACCATCAGTGTGATAGAAATCAGCAGCGGAATGTGATACTCGCCGGTCGCCGCCAGAACCGCCACCTGCTCCTTGATGTTGCTCATCAGCAGATGTCCGGTCAGATCGTACAGATAACAGATGCCCATCAGCAGCAGACCGGAGCCCAGGAGGCTCATGATCATATACCGCGTCGCCGCCTCGATCGCACGGCCGCTCTGGCGGATCATAATCAGTCCGCAGGCCGAAATCGTATTAATCTCCACAAACACGTAAGCCGTGAACAGGTCATTCGTATAAATCAGTGCGAGCAGCGATGACAGAAGCAGGCCGACCATCACGTAATAGAGATTCTGCTTCGTCTCCTCCACCTCTTCGGCGAGCTCCCGCCTTCCGCCAAGCATGCACAGCAGCATGACGATGCAGAAAAACACAGCCATGAATGCCTCAAGCACGCCGACCCGGATCTCATTGCCCCACGGCGCGGAGAAATGCCCCATCTGATAAACATAGGCCTCCCCGGTCTGCAGGGTGAAGACAAGCACCGCGCAGGACATCAGAAGAATCAGCGTAAGAACAATCGTATTGACCCACTTTGCCGCCTTGCTTTTCAGGACGGAACATAAAGGGCCGGAAAACAGCGCCAGAATAATGGTCAGAAAAGGAAAATTCTGAACAAAAGCCATCACAAATCCTCCTTTTTCAGCTGCGTGGAAATCTCGTCAAGATTCAGCGTGTGGTACCGGCGGTACAGGCGGATGGTCAGCGACAGCATCAGAGCCGAGACGGAGACGGAAACGACGATGCCGGTCAGCACCAGTCCGCTCGGAATCGGGTTGATATACGCGTCCGTGCTCTGCACCCCGTCCACCACAATCGGCGCCTTGTGCCCGTCAATATAGCCCTTAAGCGCAAGAAACAGATAGACGGCCGTATCCATAATGTTCATGCCAATGATTTTCTTGATCAGGTTCGGCTGCAGAAGCAGATTGGAAAATCCAATCACAAACAGCAGCATCGCAACCGCTTCCTCATAATTATTTAACAGATTGGAAAGATTCATAATTCAGCATCCCCTTTCCGAAACAAATCGCCATCGGGCAGGCCAATAAACAATTCATCATCAATAGCCTCCCTTCCGAACCAAAACATTCTCCGGCACTTTCTCCTTTGAATTTCCAATTATCAACGAATCGTGCCTTCCGGCAGGCCCCAAAAGCTTCATCTTTAATAGCCTCCCTTCCGGAACATCGCATAGAACGTATACATCGTACCGGCTACCACGATACCGACGCAGATATTCAGGACAAAGATCAGGCCGCTGCTCAAAATCGCGCCCGGCGTCCCCAGCGGAATCACACTCTCAATCCCATTCGCTCCGGTATAAAACGAATAGCACTTGGAAAGAGAATAGCAGGCCAGCGCGCAAAAGCTCGAAACCTTATAGGTCTTCGCCGTGAAGAAGCGTTCCGTCTTCTCGAACCCAAACGCATTCACATACAGAATCAGACCCGCGCCAATCACCGCGCCGCCGGAAAATCCGCCGCCCGGCCCCAGATGTCCGCAGAGAATGACGTAAATACCAAAAATAAAAATCGGCGGCACCAGAATCTTCGCGGCTGTCTGAAGAATCACATCGTTCTTCGGCTCATAGACGCGGTCGTCCGCGTGCTGCTGCTTCTTATCCTTATCGCGGTCCAGCCGCAGCAGAATCAGGACCGTCATCGTCGCGGCGAACAGCACATGCGACTCGCCCAGCGTATCAAACGCACGATAATCCAGAATCATGCCCGTCACAATATTAACCGCTCCGGTCTCCTGCAGACCATTTTCTATGTACCGCGCAGAGACCTCGTTGTTCACCGGCCGGTCTTCCACGCCCTCGGTCGGCAGCCACGACACCGCCGTCAGCAGGGTCAGCAGCAAAAACACGCAGAACAGCGCCGCACCGAGCCGATAAAGAGTCCGAAACACACGCACATCCCGGTTCCGCCTATTATCGTAGACCCATCTCGTCACACGCGCCTGTTTTTCTTCATTATAAGCGCGGCGTTTCTCCGGATCCTCCTCTAACGGCGTCTGCGGCTTCATCTCGACCCGGTCAAGGAACGAATCCTGTGTACCGTACAGCCACGAATGAAGCCGCCCGGACAGTGTTTTCTGATATTCCTCCTGCGATCGCTTTCTACTCATTCTCCTCGCCTCCCTTCGACTCCTCCTCCATCTCCCTGCGCACGGCGTCCGACATTCCGCCGTCCTTCTCATCCTTATTCTCATCCACGATCGCACGGATTTTTTTCAGCGTAAGGAAAAACAGAATACTCGTCACGCCCGCGCCGACCGCTGCCTCTGTAATCGCCAGATCCGGCGATTCCAGTACGATCCAGATGATCGACATCACAAGGCTGTAGGACATATAAATCAAAATTGAATTCAGCAGGCTTTTCGAGAGGCTGACCGAAATCGCGCAGACCACCAGAAAGCCCAGCAAAATACATGTAAAAAACTGCATCGTCACGCCTCCTGTATTTTCATTTTGGATGCATCCGTTTCAGATGCAGCTTTCATCCTGCCGGTCACAGGTTCCGGATTCTCTTCTGGCCCGAACTCCTCTGCAGCTCTGAGTTCCTCCAGAGTCTGTTTACTTCTTCGTTCCTGCAATTCCGCTTCCAATTCCTTCAGAGGCACCTCACGATAGTGCTTCTCCTTCTCCGTGTCCGTCGTCACCTCCAGACGCGCGATCAGATGCGAAGAGGTCGGTGAAGAGAACCACAGAAAGCAGACCACCAAAAACAGCTTCAGCGAAGTCAGGTTCGCCCCATTCATTACAATCAGGCCAACCAGAGAAAACCCGATCCCGAGCGTATCGCCCATCGCCGCCGCATGCATCCGGTTCAGGACATACTGAAACCGGAATACGCCAATCATCTCCACCGCGAAAATGCCAAGTCCCAGAAGAAGGAGAACCGCGCCAATAAGAAACCGAATCCATTCAAATCCCGCCATCTGTTCTCTCCTTTCTGTCCGCATTTCCATCTGCGTCTCTGCCAACATTTATGGCTGCGTTTTCATCTGCGTTCTTTTCAGCGTTTCGATCCGCGTTCTTTCTCATATCTATATAAGATACGCGGTCCGATTCCCTCGCCGAATTATCAGCCTGAAGCATCGTGGACGCCTCAGCCTCCCGGTGCTCCTTCCGTGCGAGGTACACACCCATATATACCTTCGTGAGCACAACCACCGCAAGAAAGCTGATCATCGCATAGATCAGACAGATATCCGCCAGATAGCCCTCCTGCAGCATCAGCGTCAGGATTGCGATAATGACCATTACCATCGTTCCCATCATATTCACCGCGACCAGCCGGTCCGCCACCCGCGGTCCGATGATCGCGCGGATCAGGCACAAAACGAGCAGAATCGCCAGAAAAATCAGCGCCGCCGTAAACAATCCTTCATAAGCCGCGGCAAGTCCAGGTACGCCCTCTCCCATATCCAATCGTCTCCTTTCTACACTTTCTATCTGCACTTTCTGTAAAGCCAAACCATTCGTAATCCGAAACAGCCCCGCGATCCGTTTTCATCCCTCAACCGACAATTTTCATTTCGTCTCAAAACCATTTCCGCGTTCGATTCAAATTCAGTTTTCAGGATTGCGCACCTTCCAGCTCTCCGATCATCTGTGCGAACACGGACGTGTCCATCCCCTCCGCCAGCTCTTCATCCAGGCAGTGGACCACATACTCCTGATTCTCCAGCGAAACCGTGATCGTTCCCGGCGTCAGTGTGATCGCATTTGCCATAAACGCCCGGCCGGTCGGCGTCTGCAGATCCGAGTGAAAGCTCACCAGCGTCGGCTTCAGTTCTTCCTCTTCCGACAAAATCATATGGATCACCGCCAGGTTCGCCTTCACGATTTCGCACACCAGCACATACACATAGTGGATCATGCCCGGCAGCCGCCTGTAAATATTTAGTTCCTTCTGGATGCTGTGTCCCATGAATTTACAGGTAAACGCAAAAATTGCAGCGGCAATGACCACCCCGAACACGACGCTTTCCAACGTAATCGAGCCAAAATAAATCATCCACAGCAAAAAATATAACAGATACACTGATTTTCTCCCCTTTCAGGATATTTTTTCTCCCTGCGCAGCCCTGCGATCGAGCAGGAGGCGGCCTGCCGGCTCCTACTCGCCCGCGCGGGCCGGGTGCGGCTTTAGCCGCAAGACACTATGCCCGGCCCTGCGCACAAAAACGAAGCAGCCGAATTGTACAGCTGCATCGTTCCTGTAATTTTTATCCGATTTTAACTCTTTTTTTATAATTCGTCCAGTGCTTTTTTCGATCGCTGCATTGCAGTTCCTTTTTTCAGTAAGGTTCCTTTTTTACAACAGCTTATTTCGCTCGGGCACCTGACCGGGCGGGAGAAAAGTCAGCCCTTTACCGCCCCCAGCGCCACGCCCTTCGTGATGTACTTATTCAGGAAGATATACACGATCAGCGCAGGAGCCGCCGAGAGCGCCATGACCGCAAACTGCACCGCATAATTGGACGAGTACTGCCCGGTAAATTCCAGAATACAGAACGGAAGTGTTTTCCACTTGTCGCTGCTTAAATAGGTCGTCGCCATCATAAACTCATTCCAGTTGTTCAGGTAGGTCATGATCACGACGGTGGAGATGGAAGGCCGCAGCAGCGGCATGATAATCGTAAAGACGACGCGGTATACGCCGCAGCCGTCAATCAGAGCCGCCTCCTCCAGTTCCTTCGGCACGGAAGCCATAAAGCCCGACGTCAGAAAATACCCCTGCGGCAGGGAAAACGCGACATAAGGAATCAGCAGCGCCCAGATCGTATCGGTGAGTTTCAGCCGGTCGTAGATCACATAGTTTGGAAGCAGCGTCGCGTGGATCGGGATCATCATTCCCATCACCATGACCACTGCTACCACGTTCTTCAGTTTCCAGTGCATGCGCGTACAGGCAAAGGAGGCCATGATCGAGATAAGGACAACCAGAACGACCGCCAGAGTATTGATCAGCAGGCTGTTCCCGAGGTAATGCAGGAAATGGCCGTCGCGGAACGCCAGTATGTAGTTCTTCCACTGAATTTCCTCCGGCCAGACCAGAATCCCGCTCGTAAAGAGCTCATTGCTTTTGCAGAGAGAAAAGTCGACCAGCCAGATCAGCGGAAACAGCTGGACAAACGCGATCACCGAGAATACAAGGATCCAGATCCTTCTTTTGGTCCGGGATTGTTTCGATAAAACACTGTTCACTTTATACACCTCCTATGCTTCTTTTTCCTGAAATACTTTTTGCAGGATCAGGTTCGCCAGCAGACAGATCAGGATGAAAATAACGCTGATCGCATTTCCGTAGCCGTATTTGTAGGAGCTGAATGCCTGTTTGTACAGATAGCTCGCCATAAACTGCGTCTCATTGCCGGGTCCGCCGTCCGTAAGCAGATATACCGTCTCCATCTGTTTCAGCGCGGAGATGATCGCCATGGTGACGTTCACCTGAATGACCGGCTTCATCAGCGGCAGCGTGACTCGGAAAAAAGTCGATGTCCCGGACGCTCCGTCGATCGCCGCAGCCTCATAGAGGATCGGATCAATGTTTTTTACACCGGTATAATAGATCAGCATTCCCCAGCCGAAGCCGTGCCAGATCAGAACGACAAGCACCGCCCAGATTGCCGTCCCGGAGCCGAGCGGATTGATGGTGCCCTTATAGCCGAAGAACTCCAGGATCTTCTGCAGCAGGCCGAAATTCGGATTGTAGATAAACTTCCACAGGTAGGCAATGACCGCTACCGAAATGACATTCGGGATAAAGTAAATGCAGCGGAAAATACCTTCTGCTTTTCCCTGCAGCTTATCCAGTTTTACCGCCACAAAAATCGCAAGCGGATGCTGAATGCAGATAAATCCGATCGCCAGGAACAGGGAATTCTTTAAGGCTCCCCAGAATACCGAATCGTGAAACAGTGTCGTGTAATTCTCGGTACCGATAAACCAGTAATCCCCGATACCGGAATAATTCGTAAAGCTGTAATATATACTCAGAAGAATCGGTGCAAGTATGGCGACGGTAAACATAAATAAGCCCGGCGCTACAAGTGAAAAAATAACGCGCTTGTTGCTGTATAGTTTCTTCATGTTCTCCTCCTTCCTATTGGAATATAAAAAACGATGTTACGACCCAAACTCCGTGATGTCACTGCCGCCCCGGTGCTCACAGGCATACCAGCATTCGATTACCGAGGGTCGGCGGCATATTGTTCCGTAACGCTGCTGACATTTGAAAAAAAATCAGGAGGGAGCAACCTCTCCCCCCTGTTTTTTATGCACACCTCCTGCCCGATCGCATGGTGACCTGCCGATCGCGCGATTTTCTTTGATTCTGCAGCCGGTTCTTTCCGTATCTTTTCTGAGAATCGGCTTACTGTGCAAGAGCCGCGAGTGCGCTGTAGAATTCGTCCACCGAAAGGCTGCCGATCGCCAGTTCTACACAGGAATCCTCGCAAACAGTCTTAAACTCACTTGTTCCCAGATCATTGATCGGAGTACCGGAAACGCTGGTCGATCCGCTCACGATGTCGATCCATTCAAGCTGCAGAGAAGTCTCTTCCCCGGTCAGATAGTCGCTGAAGTTCTGTGCAGACATGCATACACCGTTCTCCCACGCAAGCTTTGACCAGTGATCCGGCTCAAACATGTAGTTCAGCAGGGCGATCGCTTCATCCTTCACTTCCGAGTTCGCCGTTACGGAATATCCGCCGCCGTTCCACGCACAGATCTCTGTCGCCGTACCGGTCCCGCCGTCTGCCAGCGGCATGGTAAATACGCTGATGTTGTTTCTTGTCTCTTCATCAATGTCTTCATTGGTCGCCATGGACATTTCCCAGCTGCCCATGTAATACATGGCTGCCTGACCATTTGTAAACAGGTTCAGCGCTGTGCCGTAATCCGTGGTCTCAAATCCGGTCTGGAAGCCGCCCGCTTCAACCAGATCCACCACCATCTGTGCCGCCTGCGTCCAGTTCTCATCATAGCTGCCGGATTCCACCGCTGCCACCGCATTGCTGTAGGTATCCGCGCCTCCCGCGATCTTCTGAT
The DNA here is from genome assembly GCA_021199475.1 of Lachnospiraceae bacterium. GTDB lineage: Bacteria > Bacillota > Clostridia > Lachnospirales > Lachnospiraceae > Choladousia. The sequence goes on along the minus strand of JAJQHZ010000035.1, from coordinate 3,835 downwards.
AAATATCTTCAATCAGGATTGCGATCGGATACTTGTCGGAGCCGTCCATAGAGATGGCAATGTATCCCGCATCTGTGATCGTCTGCACCGCGGCAAGCAGTTCATCCCAGGTCTTCGGTACTTCCACGCCGCACTCCTCGAAGATCGCCTTATTGTAGTAGAAACCCATGACATCCGTATTTCTTGCCAGGCCATACAGCTTCCCGTCCTGTGAAAATCCGTTCAGCGAACCATCCAGGAAGTTATAATCCGCGTAATCCTCCTCGTTCAGCTCCGCCAGCAGTCCGGCGTCTATCACTTCACTGATAAACGCCGGCTGGCCCCACACATTTACCAGATCCGGCATGCTGCTTCCCGAAGCGTACGCCTTGAACTTGGTCTTATAGCTCTCATCATCCAGCGCCTCGACCTCAATCGTGACATTCGGATTTTCTTCCATATACATATCGAACAGTGTCTGCTCGATCAGTCCCTGACCGCTCGTCCGGTCCGGAAGATTGGAAAATACTTTGATCGTCACCTGCTCCTCTTCCGCCATCACCGGAACCGATGACACAAGTCCCATCGCCATGGCTGCCGTCAGTGCAATTGCTAATGCCTTTCTTTTCATAAGAACCTCCTTCTTTTGCCCGGGCTTCGTACCCGTTCAGTTGTTTTGTATGATCTGATTATAGAAAAAAACAAAAGCTTCGTGTACACAGATTCTTAAGAGGAATGTTGAAATTTTTAAGATACTGCAGGATCGATCGTGTGATACACAGACTCATCCGTCATAGTAATCCAGCCGCATTTCCGGTGTCTTCCGCAGAATCTTCATCCGCAGCGTTACCTTCGTCCCGGATCCGAGCTGGCTCTGGATCTGCAGGCCGCAGGACGGTCCAAAGACCTTCTGAATCCTGCAGTTGACATTATTGACACCAATGGAGGTATGTGATCGGGGAACACCTGTTTGTTTTCCAGGGGCAAAGCGGCCCTGTGTCTGCCCCTGTATTCGATCCAGCATCTGTCTGGTTTGTGCCGGGCCTCCTCTGTCGCTCCGAATACTTTCCTGGCTTGAATTTCCCGGATGTAAATCCAGAATGCGCTCGATCGCTTCCTGTGACATCCCAACGCCATCGTCCTCGACCACCATATACAGGTCATCCTCCTCATGATACACACGGATCTGTATCCGCGCAGGCTCGATTTTGTCCTCAACACCGTGGATGATCGCGTTCTCCAGAATTGGCTGCAGCAGAAGCTTGGGCACATAAGTATCCAGCAGCTCCGGATCCGCCTCATAAGAAACCGTCATGCGGTCGCCGTAGCGTACATTCTGTATTTCCACATAATCCCTGAGGTTCTTCAGCTCCTCATCGATCGTCACAAAATCCTTTTTGGACAGGGAGTAGCGCATCAGATTGCCGAGAGAATATGTCAGATCTCCAATCTGATCCACCCCGTTCATTCGCGCGATCCAGTTAATCGTATCCAGAGTATTGTACAGAAAATGCGGATTGATCTGCATCTGGAGAGATTTCATTTCAATCTCCTGCTGCATCATTTCCTGCTCATATGCCTCATCAATCAGCGTGCGGATATCATTCACCATCTGGTTAAAGCTGTTCGCCAGAACGGCAATCTCATCCTCTCCCTTTGCTTCGCAGCTCACTTCGAAATCTCCCTGCCCAAAGCGTTTCATGGCGTCGGAGAGACTGGTAATCGGCCGTGTAATCCCTTTTCCCGCAGCCACAACCAGCCCGACAGCCAGCAGGCAGGTCACTGTCAGCAGGATGGTCATATAAATCTGCAGCTTCTGAATATCCGACAGAAAATACGATTCCGGAATCGCCAGTACCAGTCGCCATCCATTTGCGATTTCACAGCCAGTGTAGAAGACATATCTGCTCCCGTCCATGACAATTGTTTCAAACGTCTCACCGGCATCTGTACCCGTTTCAGAGCCTGCTTCGGTGTATGTACCGGCGCCATCCAGACCGTCTTTCTCTGTCTTTTCATTGGAACCATCTGTTACCGGAAGCACATCGGAAAACGCCTGTCCCGTCATCTCGGTGTTCTGACCGGACACAATGCAGCCTTCCTGATCTGTGATATACACGATGCTGCCCGCATCATAGGAAATGTCTTTAACAATATCATAGAATACCGTCGGCTGCACGTCGATCAGCATCGTCCCCAGCAGAGTCTGATCCTCGAAACGATACATTTCCCTGCGCAGATAAATGTGTCCATCCGTACAAATCCATTCCCGTTCCTCATTCCACAGTTCTTCATCCGGCGGAACCCGGTTAAATTTTGTGTAGCTGTAATTCTGTCCGTCTGTCGCGTTAATGTATATGGAAGCGATTTCCTGAGAAAGAAAAACATAATAAGAGAGCAGATCGCAGACATCACCATATTGCTGATACCTGGAAATACGGTCATCCTCATCGTAATTCCGGTAAAGCAGGCTCTGCATCTGTTCATTTCCTGAAATGTAAAACGCGGTATTTTCCACGTTTTCAACCGATAATTCTACCTTGGACATCGTCACCGAAGCCAGATTTTTCAGATAATCATAGGTTTTTTCCCGCATGGTTCTCGCGGAAAATACATAGGAAAGCAGGGAACTGCCTATGACAGAAACCAGAATAACGGTCAGATAGATCAAAATCAGCTTTTTACTGAAACTAAATCCCTGCACCTTCTTCCGAAGCCATCCGGGCAATTGTTTCAGCATGGCTCCGGGAAATTTAATCATTTTTTTCAGCATACAGGAAACCCCCCGGTTCTCTTTTTCGGCATCTCCCTCAGCACTCTTTCTATACTTTTATATTCTTTCGCATATAGCTCTCCAGTGTCTCCATCCCATCCGGTCTTCCGACCGGATCCGACGCCTGCTTTCGATATTCATAGGGTGTCACACCAAATGTTTTCTTAAACACCTGCCCCAGATAACGCTCATCCGGGATACCGACACGCATTCCTATCTCGCGGTTCCTCAGCGATGTCTCCCGAAGCAGCCGCGCCGTGTGAAACATCCGCACGGAAGTCAGGATCTCCAGAAACGTATGCCCGGTATGCCGTTTGATATACGAACTCATGTAAACCGGACTGAAATAGAATTGCTCCGCCAGCTGGGAAAGGGTAAGGTTCTCCGCGTAGTGAGCGTAAATATAGGAAAGCATGTCGTGAATATTCGCTGATTTCCCCGTATCTTCCACCATTTCTCTGGCGCCCAGCACCTCCTGATAACCATCTATCTTCTGTTCCAGATTCCGTATATACCGCTTCGACTGCCGTTCCCGATCAATCGCCTCGCAGGCTCTTTTTACGCTGTCAAAGATCTGATCCGGCGTCGAGGGTTTTAAAATATAGTCAAACACGCCGCAGCCGATCGCCTCCTGCGCCAGAGAAAATTCCCCATAGCCTCTCAGCAGGATCGTCTTCGCGGAAGCATTCGTCTTTTGCAGATTTTTTGCCAGCTCCACTCCGCCCATTCCGGGCATTTTGATATCCGTCAGCAGAATATCAAATTCCATTCCGTCAATATATTCCTGTGCTTCCAGTCCGTTTCTGGCCACACCGACAACTTCAATCTGCTGCCTGTCCCATTTCATACCGGCCAGACCGTCCCGGATCATTTTTTCATCATCTGCGATGACCATCCTGTATGCGCTCATCTTCCCACTTCCTTATTTGCGTTTTCTGCCATGTCAGAGCCTTCCCATCCTGACCTGGTTACGTATCCTGCTTTCCATGAATTTCCTCATGATAACAAAATGCAGATTTATATTCAGTGTTATCTTGACTTCCCTAGTAACTTTATTAGCACTATGATTTATTAGCACTAATA
>JAJQHZ010000119.1 GCA_021199475.1 Lachnospiraceae bacterium | reverse complement strand
TTACAAGGGATTCCACCTCTTTTCTAATCTCAAAGTGTCGAAAACGGGATTATAAAACAGCCAGACAAAAAATTCCACCATAAGATTTTATACAAGGAAAGCCACGCAGTTAAAAATCGGAACACTACCTGCGGTTTATATCTGCTTCGTGAATACGGGCTGCGATTCACGGGGTGAGAAGAAGGCAGACTGAGATTTTAAATTTTTGTGAGATGGACACGGGCATATATTCGGCTGTCGCAGAAGAAAATCTTGCCCGCGGTATACTTTTGTGCTATTCTTACCATATATCGAAACGGGACTGCCTTGTTTGAAAGGAGTTAACCGCAATCCTACAGGCGATCTCACATGCAACCCCGTTGGCATACGAAGAGGCAGCGTAAATATTCAGAAAGAGAGGACATGAAATGAAAAAAGCAACCTGTTTTAGTGACAGACATTATTCCATCGGCAGGATTGATGACAAAATGTATTCTTCTTTTACCGAACATCTCGGCAGATGCATTTACTCCGGCATTTATGAGCCCGGTCATCCGGCGGCGGACGAGGATGGTTTCCGGATGGATGTAATGGATCTGGTAAAGGAGCTGAATGTTCCGGTGCTTCGTTATCCGGGCGGGAATTTTGTTTCCTGCTATGACTGGCATGACGGGATTGGACCAAAGGAAAATCGTCCGAAGCGGATGGATTATGCATGGACCAGCATTGAGACAAATGAATTCGGAATTGACGAATTCTGCAAATGGGCGAAAAAGGCAGGCGTAGAGCCGATGATTGCGGTCAATCTCGGTACCGGCTCAATTAAAGATGCGGGAGATCTGGTAGAGTATTGCAATCACCCCGGCGGGACCTATTGGAGCGATCTTCGCGCGAAGAACGGAAGCCCGGAGCCTTACAATATTAAATACTGGTGCCTGGGAAATGAGATGGAAGGCTCCTGGCAGGCCGGTCACCTTTCCGCGGAGGATTACACGAAAAAGGCGGTAGAGGCAGCGAAAATCATGCGGTGGGTGGATCCGTCCATTAAGCTGGTGGCCTGCGGCAGCAGCTATGATATGCTTCCGACTTATCTTGAGTGGGACCGTGTAATGCTGACAGACCTGTATAATGAGGTGGATTATCTGTCGACGCATAATTACACCATGAATGCGGGACAGGGAACCGCAAACTATGAGGCTTCTTATAAACAGCTGGATGAGCACATTAAAAACAGCAAAACAGTGATTGAATACGTGAAGGCGAAGAATCATTTCCAGAAGGATCTGAAAATCTGTCTGGATGAGTGGAATGTCTGGAATTTCCAGGACATCAAGATGAATTCTCTGGCTGATCTGCAGGGAATGACGACATTTGAGATGACTTCCGCGGGAAGATGGGAGACCGCTCCATCGATTTTGCAGGAAAAGTACAGCCTGCTGGATGCGGTAGTAGTGGGTGGACTTGGGATTACGCTCCTGAACAATGCGGATTCTGTAGAAATTGCCTGCCTCGCGCAGCTGATTAATGTAATTGCACCGATTACGACCGTGCGCGGGGGCGGTGTCTACAGACAGGCAATTTACCATCCGTTCCATATGCTGAGCAAATATGGCCGCGGTATCGCGATGAAGGCCGTAGTTGAAGCACCGACTTATTCAAGCAATTATGGGGAATTGAATGTTGTAGAACCGGCGGTTGTCTACAATGAAGAGAGCAGAGAAGTCCGTATTTTTGTCCTGAATTGCGACGAAAACGAGGATGTGGAGCTTGCAATCAATCTTCAGGGATATGGAGATTTAAAGGTGAAGAAGCATCTGACGCTTTGCGGGGAAAATCCGGAGATCATTAATACGATTGATGAACCGGAGAACGTAACCATGAAAGAGGTGGAAGTGAAGGCGGAGAAGAGCGTAGTATTGCCGAAGCTTTCCTGGAATGTTGTGGTGCTCGGAAAGTAGTTATGCAAGGGAACCATGTGGGATGGTCGCTCTTGAAAGGAAAGAATGGTTCTCATTTTCAAGAGACAGGAAGGGCGTCCGTCCCACTTGAAGAATTGGGATGTCACTTGACTGTGATAAGACGGAACCGTTTATGGCGGAATCTTCGGATTTTTAGGGATTATAAGGAGGCAGCTTCACACAGATGAAACTTTTTGTCTATAGTATGAGGGAGTTTGATGAGTTTCCCTGTTTCGAAAAATTCTGTAAAAAGTATGAGATTGAATATGAGTACACAACGCAGACACCATGCATGGATAATCTGGAACTTTGCAGGGGATATGAGGTTGTGGATATCATTACGACGGTCATCGACCGGCCAATGCTGGATAAATTTCATGAGATGGGGGTTCGCTGTCTGACAACCAGAACCATCGGCTATGACCATATCGATACGGCCTATGCTAAAAGTCTTGGGATCGGAGTTGTACATATCAGCTATTCTCCGAACAGCGTAGCAGATTATACGATTATGATGATGCTCATGGGATGCCGCAGGATGAAGCACATCATGGAGCGGGCGGCTGTTCAGGATTATACGTTAAAAGGAAAGCTTGGGCGGGAGATTCAGGACTGTACGGTCGGCATCATTGGCACCGGACGGATCGGAAAAACGCTGATTCGTCATCTTTCCGGTTTTGGATGCAAAATGATCGCCTATGACCTTTTTGAGAGCGAGGAAGTGAAAGAGTACGCTCAGTACGTTGATCTTGATACACTGCTGTCCCAAAGTGATATTGTCACACTGCATGCGCCGGCGACCGAAGACAATTATCACATGATCGACGCGCAGGCCATCGAAAAGATGAAACAGGATGTGATTCTGATTAACTGTGCGCGTGGCTCGCTGGTGGATACGGATGCCCTGATTGATGGCATCGAAAGTGGAAAAATCGGCTTTGCAGGACTCGATGTGGTGGAGCATGAGAGCGGACTTTATTATTTTAACCGCATGGGTGAGCCGCTGCACAACCCCAAGCTGGCGATTCTGCGCTCCTATTCGAATGTGCTGGTGAGTCCGCACACAGCGTTCTATACGGACGAGGCGGTGGCGAATATGGCCGAGAATTCCATCGTCGGAGCCATCAAATATATGAATGGCGAAGAAACACCGTTTCTGGTAAAATAAAAGGCGCCGGAAGAGATTATACGGTAATTTTACACTCTCTGTGAGGGGGGGGGAGATAGAAACCCTCAGAACACAATCGAACAAAAGTTCGAAAAAACGCTTGCATTTTTTCATAAGCCATACTATAATACGAGACAGAACAAATGTTCGGTATGGATTTTGCAGGATGGAGGCGTGATCTATGAGAGGGAAACGATTTGATACTTCAGATATTTACAGAGAACTGACACCGATGGGGACAGGATTATGCATCATGCTTGGACTTTTATTGGAGATAACAATCTTTCTTGTGGTTGGGATTCAGGTGAGACAGGTGCCGGTGATCGTACTTGTGTTTATGTGGTTCTTATGCGGGATGATGGCTTCCGGCATCCTGATTCTTAGCGCTGCGCTGCGCGACCGAATCGCGCCGGGACAGGCAGATACGCCGGATGGAAGCGGGCAGCTGCGTATCCGCGGTACCATTTCCGATGAGGAACTCTATGTGGAAGAGATCCCGGTGGCCTGCTAACAGACCGTTTCGTAAAAACCTGTACAGGATGTTTTAGTTTATCTGGAAAGAGAATGAATGTAATAAGAAACCAGGGTAATAAAAAGGGGAAATCGATGGGAAAATGCTATGATGCAGTGGTTTTTGACCTGGATGGTACGCTGCTCGATACATTGAGGGATTTGACGGACAGCACAAATGCGGCGCTTGCCTGCTATGGTATGCCGCAGCAGTCAATCGAAGAGATTCGTGGCTTTGTAGGAAACGGTATCCGCCGGCTGATTCAGAAAGCGGTACCGGGCGGGGAAGATAATCCGGATTTTCTCCAGGTTTATGACGAATTTAAGACTCACTATGACAAGCATTGTATGGATGTGACAGAACCTTACCCGGGGGTTCTGCTTTTATTAACAGAACTTCACAAGCTGGGCGTCCGGATGGCAATCGTTTCAAACAAAGCGGACTTCGCTGTAAAGAAATTGAGCCGTGTGTACTTTGACGAACTGATTGAAGTGGCGGTTGGCGAGCGGGAAGGATGCCGGCGTAAGCCGGAGCCGGATTCTGTGCTGCAGGCATTAAAAGAGCTGGGCGTACCGCGAGAACGAGCCGTCTATGTGGGAGACTCGGAGGTCGACATTCTGACTGAGAAGAATGCCGGGATTGACAGCATTATTGTTACGTGGGGATTCCGCAGCCGGGATTACCTGCTCGCGCAGGGGGCGAATCCGGAACGCATGGCGGCAAATGTGAATGAGCTGCTGGCGTATTTGAGGCGATAAATTTATGCAGGAGTATAAGCGAATTGTTCACCCGTTTGGTCCGTTATATGATGAGAACAGCCGGATTTTAATATTGGGCAGCTTTCCGTCTGTGAAATCAAGAGAACAGCAGTTTTTTTACGGCCATCCTCAGAATCGGTTCTGGAAAGTCCTATCCGCTGTTCTGGAGGTATCGGTGCCACAGACAATCGAAGAAAAGAAAGCCATGCTGCATCAGAATCATGTAGCATTATGGGATGTGATCATGGAATGTGACATTGTCGGCTCCAGTGACAGCAGCATCCGCAATGTGAAGCCGACTGATTTGAAGCGTATTCTGGAATGTGCTCCGATTATGCAGATATATACAAACGGTGGCACAGCGACCAAAATGTTTCAAAAATATCAAAAACCGCTTCTGGGAAGAGATTCCATTGGGCTGCCTTCGACCAGTCCGGCTAATGCCGCGTGGTCCGTGGAGCGGCTGACAGAAACATGGCGGAGGAGTATTTTGGAATCGCCTGATGCAGATACTTATGAGAAATCAGAATAAAAGATGCTTCCTTCAGGGAATACTTTGTGTTACAATGAGGGCCGCGCAATTGAAGTTGCGCTTCGCGCAAGGCGCGGCCTTCGTCCATACTCGCTTTGCGAGTACAGACATGAAGGGAACGAAGGAAAGGATGGAAAGAGCGATGATTATCATTCAGACACAGGAGCAGTTTGATTTAGAAGTACTCAAGGCCGAGAAGCTTGTAATGGTAGACTTTTACGCAGACTGGTGCGGCCCCTGCAAGGCATTGGCGCCTCTGCTTTCCGATCTGGATCAGGAGGCAGAAGACTACCTGATCGCAAAAGTAAATGTGGACAGTCTGCCGGAGCTGGCGCAGGCGTATCGGGTAGCGTCTATCCCAACGATTCTTATTTTCCGGGATGGTGCCTGCACACAGAGGAGCATCGGGCTGGTCAGCCGGGAGGAGCTGATTCATCTGGTATCGGCTGGCACCGAATGCGAGTCATAGGCCGCAGTGTTCTTGTATCATTATGGAAAGGAAACATCAAGCCGGGCATCATAGAGATTTAAAAGATTGTATAGATTGAAAAACGCCTGAAAAAAGAGGAGGAAACGCAGACAGATGAAAAGAGAGACCGTTGTCGTTTTGGATTTCGGAGGACAGTACAATCAGTTAATTGCAAGGCGGGTGCGTGAGTGCGGCGTCTATTGCGAGATTCATTCTTATAAAACTGATTTTGAAAAAATCAAAGCCCTGAATCCCAAGGGCATTATTTTTACTGGAGGACCCAATAGCTGCTACGAGCCTGGGGCACCCACTTATACACCGGAGATTTTCCGCATCGGTGTACCGATTCTGGGCATCTGCTATGGCTCACAGCTTATGATGCACCTGCTGGGTGGAAAAATCGGCAGAGCCCCGGTTCGCGAATATGGGAAAATTGAGGTGACGGTTGATCGGAATTCCCGCCTTTTCACCGATGTATCTGAAAAAACCATCTGTTGGATGAGTCATAACGATTATGTAGAAGAAATGGCTCCGGGCTTTACCGCGATTGCTCATTCAGACAACTGCCCTTATGCCGCTATGGAGAATAAAGAGCTTAATCTCTATGCAACACAGTTTCATCCGGAAGTGCTGCATACACAGGAAGGCCAGAAAATGCTTTCCAACTTTGTATATCATGTCTGCGGCTGCGCCGGAGACTGGCGCATGGACTCCTTTGTAGAGCAGTCCATCGCATCCATCCGTGAAAAAGTCGGAGACGGAAAGGTACTTTGTGCACTCTCCGGCGGGGTAGACTCTTCCGTAGCTGCCGTCCTGCTCTCTAAGGCGGTCGGGGAGCAGCTGACCTGTGTGTTCGTAGACCATGGACTGCTCCGCAAAAACGAGGGCGATGAAGTCGAAGCCGTCTTTGGGCCGGACGGTCCCTATAAGCTTAATTTTATCCGCGTCAATGCGCAGGAGCGTTTTTACTCCAGGCTTGCCGGAGTCACCGAGCCTGAGCGCAAGCGCAAAATCATCGGTGAAGAATTCATACGTGTCTTCGAGGAAGAAGCCAAAAAGATCGGTGCAGTCGATTTCCTTGTGCAGGGTACTATTTACCCGGACGTGGTAGAGAGCGGAGTTGGCGGGGAATCCACCGTCATCAAATCCCACCACAACGTTGGCGGGCTGCCCGACTATGTCGATTTCAAAGAAATCATCGAACCTCTGCGCGACCTTTTTAAGGACGAAGTGCGCAAAGCCGGACTGGAGCTCGGCATCCCGGACTACCTGGTCTACCGCCAGCCGTTCCCCGGCCCCGGCCTTGGTATCCGGATTATCGGCGACGTAACCGCAGAGAAGGTCAAAATGGTTCAGGATGCAGACGCTATCTGGCGGGAAGAAATTGCCAACGCTGGCCTCGACAAAACAATCAGCCAGTATTTCGCTGCGCTCACCAACATGCGCTCCGTCGGCGTTATGGGCGACGAGCGTACATATGATTACGCCATCGCACTGAGTGCCGTCACCACCACAGACTTCATGACCGCCGAGAGCGCCCAGATTCCATGGGATGTTCTCGAAAAAACCACCAGCCGGATCGTAAACGAAGTGAAGCACATTAATCGGGTGTTCTATGACTGCACAGGGAAACCGCCAGCGACTATAGAATTTGAGTGACAAAACATAAACAATATGATGATTACTGAGCTTTCTTAAAAGAGCAAGATACTTTGATTACCGATCAGGACCTCGCTGCTCCTGACCGAATACGAAAGATAGATGATCAGTTATGACACAAAAAGATTATGTAATTGATGCAATGAGAAAAAATGGTGGTTACGCTACTTTTCGCCAATTAAACGACTTGGTTGATGTATCGTCCTGGGGAACCAAAACACCATTTGCGTCCATAAGGCGTATTGTCCAGGTTAATGATGAATTTTTTAAAATACAACCGGGTTTGTGGGCATTGAAAGAAAGCGAACAGGATGTTTTGCGGAAATTAAACATCACTCAAAACAACATAAAGAGCGTTGACGCTTTTTCTCACTCGTATTATCAGGGAATAATCGCAGAAATCGGAAATATCCGTAATAAGGATACCTATGTTCCTCCACAGGATAAAAACAAATTATTCCTGGAGCGTAAGCTTTCCGAAGTTACAACGATAGACCATATCTACGAGTTTACGCATCCGGATATTTTGAAAAGAGCCAAAACGGTTGATGTGATCTGGTTCAATGAGAGAAAAATGCCATGTGCGTTCTATGAAGTAGAGCATTCGACGAATATCAAGAATTCGCTCGATAAATTTTTTGAACTGCAGGATTTCAGAGCCAGTTTTTTTATTGTAGCAGACGAGGAGAGACATGGCCAATTTAAGGATGTGATTAATTATTCTATATATAATCCGATTCGTTCCCTTGTAAAATTTGTTGGTTATGACAGCCTGATAAATCAGTATGTCAATGAAAGTAAACAATATGAGCGGGTAATATGATTGCAATCAGATAATGATTTTTAAAAGGACTTCGCCTCTGCTGCGAAGTCCTTTTGCTAATGGTGACAAGATGAAAAAATGCATTGTAATTCAGGAGAAATATCAAACGATAATAATTCAGAAAAAGCAATTGCTTACATTATAAATATCATTGCAACATATTAAATGAATAAATATTTTAATAAAAAGCAAACTCAAATATAAAATATGCGATAGCAAAAACACACAAATCAGAACATTTGTTCTAAAAACTATTGAAAATGGGATGAGTGTGTAGTATACTGGGAAAAATTGAAGTGGTACACAAGCAAATCAAAAAGGTTTCATGTGTCCACAGTTACGGGTATATTATAGTTGAACATTTGTAAAGGAGATTTGGCAATGGTACTGGCTGAGAGACTATTTGAGTGCTTTAAAGATAAAGATTTCTTTACATTGCACGAGGCATATCAAGAAAACATGGACAAACCGCATGAGACGGTTCGTGCCCGCATTTATGATAATCTTAACATTAAGTTCGAACGCATCGCGAAAGGTGTCTACAAAACGATTGATTCAGAGGAGACCTGCGTTGTCATAGAAGGTGATGGAAGAGATTTATCGATGATTCAGGATGAAAGTATTGACTGCATTTTGACAGATCATCCGTGGCTGGATCCGAAATCAAACAGAGGCGGAACCAGGAAGTTTGCGGAATATGATTGCTTCAAATACACACAGAAAGATTTTGATGAGAAGGCCAGAGTCCTGAAACCGGGATGTTTTCTGGTTGAAATTTTACCGGCGGAAAATGAAAATAATTATGAATACCTATATCAGATTAAACAATTTGCGAAACAGGCAGGCTTTCTTTATTATTCCAAAGTTCCGTGGAAAAAAGGCACATTTGTAAGCAATACCGGCCGCAAAGCCAAGAATACGCAGGATGTCATGATTTTTTCAAAAGGAAAAGCCAGAAATATGCGCTATGTGTCAATTTCCCGGAGTAATTAACTCTCTCTGACGTTGCGACTCTGGCAAGGC
>JAJQHZ010000104.1:9089-9179 GCA_021199475.1 Lachnospiraceae bacterium | reverse complement strand
GCAGCGCGACTCCATTGCGTGGCTCACCTTGTTTCCACTCCGCAGGAGTGAGGACGCAGGCCACGCCTCGCGCGCAGCGCGACTCCATTG
>JAJQHZ010000104.1:0-8989 GCA_021199475.1 Lachnospiraceae bacterium | reverse complement strand
CGTGGCTCACCTTGTTTCCACTCCGCAGGAGTGAGGACAGGTTCTGGCAACAGAGGCGGCATATGTAAACCCCATCCGAAGCAAGACCGCACAGAGGCGAAAAGAGATTCACCAGGCTGCCCGCCAGCCTCAGGTAGGTCGCTTGAGCCTGCCGGCAACGGCAGGACCAGATAGATGACCACTCACGACAGAACCCGGCTTATCGTCCCACTTACGAAGAACCTCGAAAGAACCTCGGAAAACGGCAGCGAGTGTGAACACGAAACAAGCGGTAATCTGCTTTGCCGTTCGAGTGAAAGAATGGAGTAAGCGGACTGCGATCCCGGTGATTTTCGATCATATGGCAGCTTACTTAACGAAAAGCGCACTGACGGACCTTAATCAGGTTGTTGAGCGCTTTTTTTGTGCTTTGCATAACGCTTCGCCTGGTACCCGGAATCAAAATGAAAGATTAGGACGAAAGAGACACTGTTGCAAAAATATCACTTGGATTTGAGCGGTAAATCGGCTATACTGAGATCCATAAAGGGAAAGGAGAACCCAACATATGGAAACGTACATTATGGCGCTTGACGCAGGCACGACAAGCAATCGCTGCATTTTATTTGATCATGAGGGAACTATCCGGAGTATGGCGCAGAAGGAATTCACGCAGTACTTTCCGAAGCCCGGCTGGGTGGAGCAGGACGCCGACGAGATCTGGTCCACACTGCTTGGCGTGGCGGTGGAAGCGATGCAGAAAATCGGGGCGCGCGCGGAGAATATTGCCGCCATTGGCATTACGAATCAGCGGGAGACGGCCATTGTGTGGGATAAAAATACAGGAATGCCGGTATACAGAGCCATTGTCTGGCAGTGCCGGAGAACGGCGGAATACTGCGACAGCCTTGCGGAGCAGGGGCTGGTAAACATGATTCGTGAGAAGACCGGCCTGGTGCTGGACGCCTATTTTTCTGCGACCAAGATTCGCTGGATTCTGGAAAATGTGGAAGGTGCCCGTGAAAAAGCGGAAGCCGGGGATTTGCTGTTTGGAACCGTTGAGACCTGGCTGATCTGGAAGCTGACCAGAGGCAGGGTGCATGTGACGGATGTCTCCAATGCCTCACGTACCATGCTGTTCAACATACATACGCTGCAGTGGGACAGAGACATCCTGAGTGTCCTGGGGATTCCGGCGAGTATGCTGCCGCGCGTTGCCGACTCCAGCGGTGTCTATGGGATGACAGACAGCTCTTATTTTGGCGGCGAAATTCCGATTGCGGGGGCGGCGGGCGACCAGCAGGCGGCCCTGTTCGGGCAGGCGTGCTTTGCCCGCGGCGAGGTGAAAAATACCTATGGAACCGGCGGTTTCCTTTTGATGAACACCGGCAGTACGCCGGTCACGTCCCAGAGCGGACTGGTGACGACCATTGCCTGGAGTATCGGCGGAAAGGTGACCTATGCGCTGGAGGGTTCCATTTTTGTCTCCGGAGCTGCAATTCAGTGGCTGCGCGATGAGATGCGCATGATTGACTCCGCACCGGATACCGAATGGATTGCCGGGCGCGTACCGGACTCCAACGGCTGCTACGTCGTACCGGCCTTTACCGGGCTTGGCGCGCCCTACTGGGATCCTTACGCGCGCGGCTGCATCGTCGGCCTGACGCGCGGCGTGAACAAATATCACATCGTGCGGGCAACGCTCGAATCTCTCGCTTACCAGACCAGCGATGTCCTGCAGGCGATGGAAAAGGATTCCGGCATCCGGCTCGCCGGGCTGAAGGTTGATGGCGGCGCGAGCGCCAACAATTTCCTGATGCAGGTGCAGGCAGACATCCTCGGTCAAAATGTCTATCGCCCAAATTGTATCGAGACCACCGCCATGGGTGCGGCCTATCTGGCCGGTCTCGCAGTTGGCTACTGGAACGGCGCCGAGGAAATCCATGCGAATTGGAAGACCGAGCGGATCTTTTCGCCGCAGATGGAAAAAGAGGAGCGCGAGCGCCTTCTGAAGGGCTGGCACAAGGCGGTCCGCTATTCATTCGGATGGGCGAAAGAGGATTAGAGTCAGAGAAAGGCAGGAAAGCAATGGTTTGCCAGGAGATCACAAGTCTGGATATGCCGGAGCTGCTCCCTTATTCACAGTTATCTGAGAGGCAGCTGCTTCATTATAAGGAACCCGAACTGGGACTGTTCGTCGCGGAAAGCCCGAATGTCATAAAACGGGCGTTGGAAGCCGGGTATCGTCCGGTATCCTTCCTGATTGAGAAGACCCAGCTGTCTGGCGCAATCGCCGAGGCACTGGCAGAGGTTCCGGACACCCCTGTATATACCTCCGAAAAGGATGTGCTTGAGAAAATTACAGGGTATTCTATGACGCGCGGAGTCCTGAGCCTGATGCGCCGCAAGCCCCTGCCGGACTCCGAAAAGCTGTGCCGTCCGATGCACCGGATCGCCGTGCTGGAGGATGTGATGAACCCGACCAATGTAGGCGCAATCTTCCGCTCGGCCGCGGCATTGGGCGTGGAAGCGGTACTGCTGACAAAAGGATGCAGCGATCCGCTTTACCGCCGCTCTGCGCGGGTCAGCATGGGCACTGTATTCCAGATTCCATGGGCATGGCTGGAAGCAGACGACTGGATGGCTCAGCTGCATTCCTGTGGATTCGCCACCGCGGCAATGGCCTTGTGTGAAGACTCCCTGCCCCTGGATGCTCCCCTCCTGAATGAAATTCCGCAGCTCGCCATCGTGCTGGGAACAGAAGGGGATGGGCTGAAATCCTCAACCATTGCGCAATGTGATTATACCGTGCGGATTCCGATGTCAAATGGAGTGGACTCCCTGAATGTAGCCGCCGCAAGCGCGGTCGCATTCTGGCAGCTTTGCAGGCAACACTGAATCAATTAGATGAAGAGGGTAAGCTTCCGACGGAAGTATAGAACAGTAGCTGCAAGATAAACCAAGGGAGTGAAAAAGATTTAAAAATCCTGTTGACATTTGCAATGAAATTTTTTAAACTAATTTCTGTGATAGGTCAAACCTGTCTTATAAAAGTTTTATACTTTCTGTTTTTGAAGATTGTGTATTTTTGTAAAAAGTGGCGAGTCCTACCGTTAAGTGGAACCGATAAAAGCAGTGAGTCCTACTGTGGGTGGAATCTTTTTAACAGGCTGCGTAAGAAACGCAGCCTGTTTCAGTCCCGGCATTTCGCGAAGCAAACTTAAATGGCCGGGACAGGCAGTTTCTGGTAAAAAGTCAATTGAGGATGGAGATCTGGTTATGGAAGATTATGCATTTACAGTGATGAACAAAGACCGAAAGATAACGGATGTTGAGATCAGGAACAACAAGGTCAGCGTAATCAAATATTCCATGCAGATGGATGAGCAGCCGTTTTATGGTGGCCCTGTTGATCTGGAGAGGGTTTATCTGTTTCTGGAAAGCCGCTGCATGGATCGCAACCGGGATTGCCTGGACGAATATCTTGACTGGCTTGGCCTGGATGAATACAACCCATATAAGATAGTGAAAAAAACGCATGGGGTAATGTGGGAGGATTTCTTCTGGCTGAGATTTCCCGGAGAAGATATTACATGGAAGGATGTGAGAATCCGTGGAGCTGACTGATTATACGATTGGGAAAGAATATGAAAGAAGCATAGGTTTTTCCAGCATCGGTGTGCAGACGAAATATTATAAAGATGGATATTGGTATAAAAAGAACAGCTGCGGATATGAAGGAACAGCGGAAAAAGTATGCAGTGATGTTCTTAGCTTTACAAATATTCGGGATTATGTTCCGTATGAAACCTACCGCATTAACGGAATATCCGGATGCCGGAGCAAAAATTTCCTGAATCCGGAACAGGAGACTTTTACGTCCTTTGCTGCAGCATATCGTTTTGCTTATGGCGCTGACCTGACTAATAAAATATATACCTGTCAGGAACCTCGGGATCGTATTCGGTTCGTGGTTGATTTTATCTACGAGTTTGCGGGCCTGGATTGTACGGAATATTTGCGTACACTGTTAAGCTTTGATATGCTTGTCCTAAATATTGACCGGCATTTTCATAATAGGGGACTGATTAAGTCTGAAGCTGGTTATCGGTTTGCCTCAATTTTTGATAATGGCGCAGCATTGCTCAGCAATATGAACATTTTTCCACCGGATGAACGCATAGAGGATCATATTGAAGCTGCTGTCAGCAAGCCGTTTTGCGGGAGTTTTGAACGGCAGGCACTGGTTCTTGGGACGAATATAGAGATTGATTATACAAGGCTTATGGCTTATATTGAGACGATTCCACATACCAGGGCAAGGGAAGTGCTTTGCTTACAGGTAAAACGATACAGGAAATTTTTTCCTGAAATGAAAGATATTCCTCATATCAAGCAGAATCCGGAATGAGAGGATGGATTGCTCTTTGCAGGTAGCACTTTCCCGGCTGTTTCATATGATAAAGGAAACCATTTTAAAGGATTACCATATGAAAAGGAAACTAAAACTAAAACGAATCATGGCGGCGGCATGTTCTCTGATACTTACGTTCGGGAATTCCACGGCCGCCTTAGCTATGGAGGAAGAAGCTTCAGAACTGGTATCTGCTGTAATAGAAACGGAAGAGGAACCCGTTGCGGCTGACATAACAGAAACAGAGCAGAAACTCATCGCCGTTACTTTAAATGAAGTGGCTCATTCAATCTTCTATGCACCGCAGTATGTGGCGATTGAACTGGGGTACTTTGAGGAAGAGGGCATTGACCTGACAGTTGTGACGGGCTTCGGCGCAGATAAGACGATGACTGCATTGATTTCCGGTGAGGCGGATATCGGATTCATGGGCTCGGAATCTTCGATTTACACCTACAGCGGCGGCGCGGCGGACGCGCCGGTGGCGTACATATATCAATGTAAATTATGAGACGATTGTAATTTTGTGTAACTGAGTGGATGAAATGAATGCAAAATGATATGTGGCTCCTGTGATGGACAAACATCACAGGAGTTTCTTTGTTTTTCGTGCAAGATACAGCGGAAGGTTGGAAATGAACCCGTCTTTCCGATACCCGCGCTTCGAAAACCGGATCGCGTATTCAGGCTGATGATTGGTAACATATCTTTTAAAGGATGGCGCTGACTTATCTTCCCCTCCCTTTGCTTCCACAGGGATAATTTTCGTCCCATACTGAAGCACAAAATCAATCTCATTGTTTTTGTCGGAGAAATAACGAGGTTCCACTTCAAACTGCCCGCGGAGCTGCTGCAAAATAAAATTTTCCGTCAGCGCTCCCTTGAACTGATAGTCCGATTTCAGAAGAATCGCGCTGTTGTCAATACCGGCCATGTGCTTTAGCAGACCGGTATCAAAGACAAAGAGTTTAAACTGGTCAAGTTTGTCAAATGCGGAAAGCGGATGCTCCATTTTTGAAACATTATAGACGCGGTTTAGCATACCGGCGGAGACAAGCCACTCGATGGCTTCCTCAAAATCACGCGCCCTACCGCCCTCACGAACTGCACCGTACATGAATTTTTCATTGGGTTTGGCAAGCTGTGTCACAATACTGCGGAAAACCATGAGGATGCGTCCGCTGTTGATTTTGCCATTATGCTTGGAAAAGTCATTTTCGTAAATAGCGATAAGCTCCCGCTGTATCTGACTGATTCTTGCCGGGTCTTTATATTTAATCCATGAAGCCACGCATTCAGGCATCCCACCGATAATGAGATAATTATTGTACGCTTCCAGCAGACGGTTATGGAAAATATCCTCGATCCGCTGTCCTTTCTGAACACTATCGTAATACCTGTAAAGTGCTGGGTCAGCCGCCTCCAGAAATTCGTCAAAGGCAAGCGGATACAGTTCCAGCAGATTCACCATTCCCACCGGATAAGATTTCGGCTGTGCAAGCAAGGTACCAAGCAGACTGCCTGCTGCGATCACGTGATAGTCGTTCGCTTTTTCTTTAAAATACTTAAGCGTATTCAATGCCTCCGGGCATTCCTGTATTTCATCGAACAGGATCAACGTTTTTCCGGGGAGAATCTTCTGTCCCACGATCATAGACAGCAATTCGATGATCCGATGAGGATTTTTATTTGTTTCAAATATAGATTTCAATTCATCCTCTTCATCGAAATTAAAATAGACATAACTTTCATAGCAGGACTGACCGAACTCTTTCATGAGCCATGTTTTGCCGACCTGGCGCGCGCCCTTTAACACCAGCGGCTTACGATCGTCGCTTGCTTTCCAGTTTATTAAATCCTGAAGTGCACTTCGATTCAAGAAAATCACCAACCTTTCACGGCTATCGATAGCTGCTGATAGTATAACACATTTTTCTGGATTTATGAAATAAATTTTGCACATTTTTCTTTAAAAACTGAATTCAAAAACACACATAATTCCTTTGCCCTGTACCAGACGTGTAATTTTAAGCAATCGCGTGGGAAATAATGTATGTTGTTTATAAAACAAATGCTACGATTCGTTGCTGTAATAGCACGATAAAATACTTGACCATTCATCATTCCTGTGTACAATGAGATTATAAGCTGCTATCTGATTGCGCAAAGGAAACGAAATACGCTGATTCTGATTCAGTCTTCCTCGCTGATGGACCAATGGATTCATGCCCTGGAAAATTTTCTGGAGATACCGGAGGAGCCTCCGGAATATAAAACCCCATCCGGACAAATTCGCAGACGCAAAAGTGTGATTGGCAGACTGCAGGGTGCCAATGATTCAACGACGGGAATTATTGATATTGCAATGGTTGGTTCTGTGTGTAAAAAAGGTGAGTTTCACAGCCGCCTGAAAGAGTATGGCCTTGTCCTTCTGGATGAAAGCCATCATGCCGCATCGGATACGACCGCTGAAATTCTTAAAGAGATTCACGCAAAATATGTATATGGCATGACCGCGACACCGCAGCGGAGCGATGGCCTTGAAAAGATGAATGAGATGTTGATAGGCCCGATTTGCTATAGATATACAGCAAAGGAGCTTGCAAAAAGTCAGGGGATTGCCCATTTGGTCTATCCGCGGTTTACCAGGGCTGTCGCACCGCGCTTTCAGAATGAGAAGATGCATCCAAATGAGGCATACGCAATTGTGCGCAATAATGAGGATCGTGACAATCTTATCATTCAGGATGTGAAAAACTGCATACAGGAAGGCAGAACCCCGGTAATCCTTACCAGATTTGTCGATCACGCCAGAAAACCATATGATCAGCTGGAAACTTCCGCAGATCATGTATTTTTACTGATAGGGGAGGATTCTAAACGGGGTGATTATTGTCACATGGAAACCAGACCGATATGGTTATGGCGACAGTGCGTACTGGATGGAACTTCAGGAGGAAATGCGCCAAAATGGATTTGAGATGAATCTGGTTGAAGAGTACTGCGAACGGTACTGCGTCATTGATCGCGAAGTGGCATGGTATGGCAGCGTAAATTTCCTTGGAAAGGAAGACGTCGAAGACAACCTTATGCGCGTGAGCAGCCAGGGAATCGCCGTTCGTTGCTGCAATAGCATAAGAAATCATTGACTATTTATTGTTCTTGTGTAAAATGAAATTAATCAATCCGGTAAGTGTAAAATTGACACGTGTCGGTGCCAACTAAGTGGGATAATGTCCGTATCGTCGACAATAGGAGAGGAGTAAAATGAAATTATATCTGAATGTGCCATACGCTGAGAAAGATGAAGCAAAGGCTTTAGGGGCAAGGTGGAATCCGAGAGTAAAAAAGTGGTATGTTGACACACAGCCAGAGAATTATTCGAAGTTCTCCAGATGGATTTTACGGGACACAGACGAAGCGATGATTGCTTTGAATTACATTTACGTCATAGAAGCTGAGCAGAGCTGTTGGAAATGTGGGATGGTCACGCCGGTGATTGGACTTGGAATCGGAGAATATATAAATATTTATGAGGAGGAGAATAAGGATAAGGTTTTTCATGACGAACCTTATGAGGGAAAATCTACATTTGAGGAAGAGATACATCTTGCATGGGCATCGCGCGAAGAAGATATACCGCCCAGATTATTGATATACTTAAAACAAAACTATTTTGTGAGAACGCAATATTCAAGAACAATTAGAGCCAGTTGTTTTGCAAATTACTGCAAATTCTGTGGTGCGTTGCAGGGAAACTGGTTTTTATTTGACGAACCGGATAGTGTATTGTCTTCTTGCGTGCCAGACGAAGAAACACTGGTGGAAAGGATGCGTAATTTGAAGATAAAAGGTATCCACATAGAGGATGGTTTGCAGTTAAACTGGGAAGTGGGATATTGCGCGAGGGATAATGCATATCTGAAATATGGAAATTATGAAGAGATTATTCTGTCAGAAAGACCGGAAGGCAGAGGAGCTTCATATGAAGAACTGTTTATGCATCAATAAGATAATAAAAAGCGGATTCCATGTTAATCAAGATAGACGAAATGCCAGTGGAGATTATAAAAGACGCCCGTTCGGCAGGAAGTAAATAGATGAACTCGCCGCATTGCTGAGTGAAAAGCAGGAGAGTGGCCCCGAACAATTATTGTTACATGGGAACCAGACTGATATGATTATAGCAACAGTGCGTACTGGATGGAACTTCGGGAAGAAATGCGCCAGAATGACTTTGAGATGAATCTGGTCGAAGAGTACTGCGAACGATATTGCGCCATTGATCGCGAAGTGGTATAGTATGGCAGCATGGATTTCTTTGGAAAAGAAGATGCCAAAGACAACCTTATGCGTATGAGCAGTCGGGAGATCACCGTGGAGCTTCTGGGACTGACAAAGAATGCAAAAGGCAATGGAACAGAATTGCTGTTAAACAAGCATTGTAAATATTTTTATGGTTGAAAAAGAAGGTGAAAAGACTCAATGACACGTGAAAAACTGGATGAAATGTTACAGGGTGGAGAAGGCTTTACAGTCGAATATAAACGATAACTCCCGACTTTTTCGGACTAATTTGATGCGCTCTGACCCCGT
>JAJQHZ010000031.1 GCA_021199475.1 Lachnospiraceae bacterium | reverse complement strand
GCTGCTTGGCTCCTGAGTACCATGTTTTGAGAGAAACGACGGAAGTCAGGTAGCATATCTTTACGGCAATGTCAAATGGAATGTGAGGATTTTTTGAAAAAAATTGCGCGGACCTATTGCTCCATCTGACGGCCCATGAAACCGGCGGCGCATTTGGCGAGAATCTGTTCGGTCTCACCCATGCGGCGGCTGTTATCTTTCCCGCGCAGGATGACAGAGCCGATCACGTCTCCTTCGCACAGGATGGGGCTGATGACCTGCGGGAGGGTGTCTCCGGCGTCCTCACTGGTGATTTTGACATGTTTTTTCGCGTTTTGGTCGGTTGTCAGATATTCGCGCTCATTCATGACCTCCTCCAGCTGACCGGTGACCGGAGCGCCGATGCTGTCCTTGCGGATGCCGCCAGCGGCCGCGATGACCTGATCGCGGTCCGTGATGCAGACGCTGTGGCCGGAGGCGGACGCGAGCGCCTCCGCGTATTCTTTGGCGAAGCTTCCGAGCTCTCCAATCGGGGAATATTTTTTTAAGATAATCTCTCCCTCGCGGTCGGTAAAGATTTCGAGCGGGTCGCTCTCGCGGATGCGCAGCGTGCGGCGGATTTCTTTCGGAATGACGACGCGGCCGAGATCATCGATTCTTCTAACGATTCCAGTAGCTTTCATGTTGTATTTTCCTCCATCTTTTATGCTGTTTGTAACGTTGTAACGATCGGTACCGAATAGCTGACGGGTCTGCCGGCTTTCACGTTCCTATATGTCAGGTACATAAGAATAATCTTTTGCGCTTTTTGGCATTTTGGCTAACGCCTGGTTCCGGCGGCATTCGGTTGTCCGGGTTAGTATCTGTAAATGAAAGGAATTTATGCGGAAAAAATGACTTGGAAAAATGATGTAAAATAGCTGCGACTGGCGCTCCTCTGTGAAAAGGGACTGAAAAGCGGATGAAAGTTCTAAAAAAATGTTTTCTAATGGAGCTGTTTATGTTAAACTGAAAGAAACGTGGCGTTCGTGCCCTGGATAGGAAAGAACGCGAACGGTTCATTGTATCACGATGCGGCCTGCCGGGTGAATTGTATTATGAAGTCACGATATGGCCTGCCCGCAGCACTGGGACACGAAGGAGAATGGGGGATTTTTTATGCGCAGAAGGACTGGATGGAAATGGAACTGGAATCGAAGCTGGAGCCGCACGGCTGTTGCGGCCGGGATGGGCATTGTGCTTGCGGCGGCATCTGTGTCAGTGCCGGGCGGCATGCTGACGGTGATGGCGGAAGAGAGTGCTGCTGGGGATGCGGCCGACGGCGCGGATTCGTCTGATGCAGAAGTGATCGTGGAGGACGATACGGTGATTGTGAGTGATACGGAAGCGCCCGCGGATGGCGGGGATACGGATGCCGGGTCGGAAAATGATGGGACTGCGGATGATGGAGCATCCGATGACGGGTCAGCGAGTGGCGGGATAACCGATGGCGGGACGTCATCCGACGATGAGATGGCGGATGCCGGTGGGACCGATTCAGGAACGGCTGACGACGAGGCAGTGGATGTGATTCTGGAGTCGGTGGAGGACCTGGAGGAAGCTGCGCTCGAAACAGAGGAGACGGTTGTTGAGGTGACCGATACGGTTGCACCGGTGGATGCGGATATTGCCGTGGACCACATTGACCTGCCGGAGGATTTTATGGAGGGTGTTGACATTTCATCCTATGCATCCCTGATTGACAGCGGTGTGACGTTTTATGATTTTGACGGGAATGAGCTGGATGAGGTTGGATTTTTCGAATTACTCTCGGACTGCGGGGTAAATTATGTGCGCATCCGTGTCTGGAACGATCCATACGATTCTGAGGGCAACAGCTATGGCGGAGGCAATTGTGATGAGGATCAGGCCATCCGGATGGGCCAGTGGGCGACCGAGGCGGGTCTGAAGGTCGCGATTGATTTTCACTATTCGGATTTCTGGGCGGATCCGGGGAAGCAGTTTGCGCCGAAAGCGTGGGAGGATATGACGCTGGAGGAAAAGGTGGAGGCACTTAGCAGCTGGACGAAGGAGGCGCTGACCCAGATTCTGGAAGCCGGTGTCGACGTTGGCATGGTGCAGATCGGCAATGAAACGACGACCGGCATGGCGGGTGAGACGGACTGGTCCAATATGTGCAAGCTCTTTTCTGCCGGCAGCGCGGCGGTGCGTGAGGTGTCGGAAGCATTTGAGACGGAGATTCTGGTAGCGCTGCATTTTACAAATCCGGAGAGCGGGAAGTATGAGACCTTTGCAAAGATCCTCGCGCAGAATGAAGTGGACTACGACGTATTTGCCTCTTCCTACTATCCTTACTGGCACGGGACGCTGGAGAATCTGACAGAGACACTCTCTGCGATTGCTGAGAAATATGAGAAATACGTCATCGTGGCGGAGACGTCCTGGGCGTACACGCTGGAGGACGGCGACGGGAGCGGAAATACGGTGGCTGAGGGAAGCAATGACACCGCTTACGGCGATCTGGTTTATTATGACTTTTCCGTGCAGGGGCAGGCGGACGAGATCAGTGCGGTGATATCAGCCATGGCGGAGACGACAAACGGAATCGGTGTCTTTTACTGGGAACCGGCCTGGATTCCGGTGCAGGTGTACGATGCAGAGGCGGATGACGCGGAAGCGGTTCTGGAGGAAAATCAGGAAATCTGGGAAACGTATGGCTCCGGCTGGGCGAGCTCTTACGCGGCAGAGTATGACCCGGACGACGCAGGCGTGTACTATGGCGGTTCGGCGGTCGACAATCAGGCGCTGTTTGATTTTGAAGGCCATCCGCTGGAATCGCTGAAGACATTTGAATATGTAAAGACAGGCACGACGGCGGAGCGCGTCATTGTGGAAACGGAAGCGGAGACGGAGCTCCTTGACTTGGTTGAAAATCTGTTGGAAAATGGCGACTTTGAAGACGGGGATACTGCCTGGACGGTCACCGGCACCGGGGGCGGCATCAAGGACACGGAGACCTCCAACGTATGGTCGGGTGTATTCTGCCTGCATTTCTGGAGCAGCTCGGATTTTGCCTTTGAAGCAGTGCAGGAGGTAACGCTCGAGCCGGGCGTGTACACATTGACGGTTTATCTGCAGGGCGGCGATGCCGGGGATGACGACACCTTTACCATGTATGTGGAGACGGACGACGGTACCGAGACCGTGGATGGAGAACTGACCGGCTGGAGAAACTGGTGCACGCCGACCATTGAGAACATTGAGATTACGGAGACGACCACCATCACGGTGGGCTGCACTGTGGACGCATCTGCCGGATGCTGGGGCGCGTGGGATGACTTCGTGCTGCATAAGACCGCGGAAGCCGAGTGACAAAGCTTTCCTGGTGAACACCGAAAAACACCCGCCTGTGAGTGCAGACCGAAAGGTCTGAACCCGCAGACGGGTGTTTTGTTTCAAGGCGTCTCAATGTGCCAGCGATGCCTTCCCCATCTGGTTGAGCAGCTCGCTCTTGATCGCATAAAGCTTGTCTGAGAGATCGACGTAGACATCATGCGGGTTCGTCAGACGCCGTGTCTCCGGCCAGAGCGTATTTTTCTCCTTTTCGCAGTAGTCACGGATGTCCATGACAGCTGGGGACGTATAGACGCACTCTCCGTTGCGGAAGACCGGCACGAGCAGCTCACGCAGCTCATAGGTACCGCCTTTAATCTTTGTCTTTTTCCACGTCTCAATTGGATCGAAGATGATCAGATCCTTCGCCGGATCGTACTCCTCTTCCACCAGACAGATCAGATCCGCACGAATCTTTCCGCTCGCTTTGTCGTAAATCCGAAGGATTTTTTTATTGCCCGGGTTCGTGATTTTATCGGTATTCTCGGACAGCTTGATTTTCGGAATAAACGTCCCGGTCGCATCATCGAGGACGGCGGCCAGCTTGTACACGCCGCCGAATGCGGGACAATCCTTCGAGGTAATCATATTCGTGCCGACGCCCCAGGAGGTGATGGGAGCTCCCTGCGTCTTCAGGCTGGCAATCAGGTTTTCATCCAGGTCGCTCGAAGCGGAGATGATCGCGTCCTCAAATCCGGCCTCATCGAGCATCGCGCGCGCCTTTTTGGACATATAGGCCAGATCGCCGCTGTCAAGACGGATCCCGTAGCCCTTCAGCTCCTGACCGGCCTCGCGCATCTCGCGGAATACGCGGATGGCATTCGGCACACCGGAGCGCAGCGTATCGTACGTATCCACCAGAAGCAGGCAGGCATCCGGATACAGCTCAGAATAGCGCTTAAACGCAGTGTACTCATCCGGGAAGCTCATAATCCAGCTGTGTGCGTGCGTACCTTTAACCGGAACGTCAAACATCTGACCGGCAAGAACATTTGAAGTGCCGACACAGCCGGCAATCATTGCTGCCCGCGCCCCGTATACGCCGGCATCCGGGCCCTGCGCGCGCCGCAGTCCGAACTCCATAATCCCATCGCCGCGCGCGGCCTGCACCACGCGGGCGGACTTCGTCGCAATCAGGCTCTGGTGGTTCAGAATTGTCAGAATCGCCGTCTCCACCAGCTGCGCCTGCATGATCGGCGCGATGACCTTCAGCATCGGTTCGTGCGGAAACATCACCGACCCCTCTGGAATCGCGTAGATATCGCCCTCAAACCGAAAATTCTTCAGGTACTCCAGAAACGGCTCATGGAAAATACCGAGACCTCTCAGGTACGCAATGTCCTCCGGCGAAAACCGCAGGTTGTTGATATAGTCAATGACCTGGTCAAGACCGGCCGCAATCGCATAGCCGTTGCCGCACGGATTGTTCCGGTAAAAAGCGTCAAAGATGACAGTCTCATTGGAATTGGTTTCAAAGTAGCCCTGCATCATGGTCAGCTCATACAGATCGGTCAGCAGGGTCAGGTTCAGTGTACTCATGGGAAATACTCCTTTAATAAATGTGTGAGTCTTGGGATTACATGGTACCGCGCTCCTCGCCGTGGTGGCATCCCGCACTTCGTACGGGATATACAATCGCGAAGCGATTTATAATTGCGCGGCTTCCATTCTACCACATTTCAGAAGAAACGGAAGATATATTATAGAAAAAATTACAGAAAAAAATTAAAAGAAATTGAAAAAAAGACTTGCATTCCATGAAATCTTACGTTATAATAGCATCTGCCTGTGAGGAACAGCGACGAAACACAGTAGGCTGCCCGATACAGAGTGACAATTTTATAACAGATAGGGCTATCGCCAAATGGTAAGGCAACGGACTCTGACTCCGTCATTTCCAGGTTCGAATCCTGGTAGCCCTGGTTTAAACACTCACATTCGAATCCATCGGATGTGAGTGTTTTTCTGTTTTTCGAAATTTTGAACATTGTTCAGCGAGAGAAGCAAAACACGGAATAATTCACTTGTCAAAGAATCTCTGGATGATATAATATAACTTGCAAGAAGTTCGCGGCGCTTGCGGCAGCAAACTTCGCAAGTTAACGACAGAATCGTCAGATTCTGGAGATTATGAAGAGCGATTTTCTCTTCATAATAAAGAAACAGGCCGCGCCGTCCATTCTGATGCGCTCTGCGCGGGATGGCGCTATAGATAAAAATTACAGGAAAACTGGGGAAGGATGGGAAACTGTGAAAAAGGTCGCTTTAGGTATTACAGCGTTTGAAGATATCATCGGCAGGGACGTGTTTTATGTTGACAAGACCTGGTTTATCAAAGACTGGTACGACAATGCAGATCAGGTGACGTTGATTACAAGGCCGAGGCGTTTTGGAAAGACGCTGACTCTGAATATGGTTGAGACATTTTTCTCCATTCGTTATCAGAATCGGATGGATCTGTTTGACGGTCTTTTTATTGCAGGCGAGGAGCGATTCCGGGCGATGCAGGGAACAGTTCCGGTGATAAACCTGAGCCTGGCAAATGTGAAACAGGGCAGTTATGAGAGTATGTGCCGCGCCATGCGGATACAATTTGCCCGACTGTTTGAGAGACATTCATATTTGTTGAATTCGGACAAATTATCGGAATACGAAAAGGAAAAGTATAAAAAGATACTTGCTGAAAAGGCATCTGATGAATCCTGCATGGATGCAATTCAATTTCTGTCACAGTGTATGTACGAGCATTTTGGGAAGAAAGTTCTGATTCTGCTTGATGAATATGATACCCCTATGCTGGAATCTTATACGGCAGGATATTGGGATACCGCTATAGAATATATACGTCGTATGTTTCATGCTGCTTTTAAAGACAATCCGTACCTGGACAGGGCGCTGATAACTGGCATCACCAGAATCACGCACGAATCTATTTTTTCTGATCTGAATAATCTGGCGGTTGTTACAACGACTACGAGGATGTACGAAACCTGCTTTGGCTTTACAGAGCAGGAGGTTTTTGATGCAATGGATGCCTACGGCTTTTCTGATCAGAAGGAAGAGGTAAGGCGATGGTATGATGGTTTTCAGTTTGGCAATCAAAAAGAGATATATAATCCGTGGTCGATTCTGAACTTCCTGAAATTCGGAGAATTCAGTCCGTATTGGATGAATACCAGTGGGAATGCACTGGTCGGGAAGCTGGTACGCGAAGGCTCGATTAAAGTGAAAGACGAATTTGAGACACTGCTGAAAGGTGGCTCTATTTTAACGGAGATTGATGAATCGATTACTTATGCTGAACTTCGTGGAGACTCAAAAACAATCTGGAGCTGGCTTCTGGCAACCGGATATGTAAAAATCGTGCAGAGAAAGGCAGACAGATATGAGATTGCGCTGACAAATTATGAGGTGCGGGAAGCGCTTCGCAAGCTTGTCAAAAAGTGGTTTGCTGAGTCCTATGACGAGTACACGGAATTTATCCGTATGCTGCTGGCCGGGAATCTGGAAGGGATGCAGCGCTATATGGAAAAGGTGACCCGCCAGACATTCAGCTTCTTTGACGTGGGCAGTGCTTCATCTGAGAGCGACGTGGCTGAGCAGTTTTACCATGGATTCACATTGGGCCTGATAGCGGATCTGGACCGAACCCATATTCTGACATCGAACAGAGAAAGCGGTTTTGGCCGTTATGATGTCTGTATAGAACCGCGTGATGGAAGAACGGATGGCATCATCATTGAATTTAAGGTATTTGATCCGAAAAAAGAAGATACTTTGGAAGAGACTGCTATGCGGGCGTTGGAGCAGATTGAAGCTATGAGATACGAAACTGATCTGAAAGCCAGGGGCATCCGAACCGTTCGCAAGTATGGATTTGCATTTCGGGGGAAAGAAGTGCTGATTTTGAGAGCGGAAGATGAGGAAATGAGTGCAGAAGAATTTAATGCGGCTGCGGTGGCTTATTCGAAAGAGCACCCGTTCTTATCCGAAGGAGACGCGGGATGATGCAGATTTTTTATATAAAAGAACAGAAAATGTATGATGTGGCGAAAGCTTAGTATGTGGTGAGAAAGAGGTGGTCTGAACTGTGTTTGAGCTTAAAGATTTTAGCGCATGGGAGACATACCAGGGAGCTTATGAAGGAAGCGGGCGAAGCGAGAAAGAATGGATCTGCCTTGGAATGGAACAGATAGGATTGTTCAAATA
Organism: Lachnospiraceae bacterium; assembly: GCA_021199475.1. Lineage (GTDB taxonomy): Bacteria > Bacillota > Clostridia > Lachnospirales > Lachnospiraceae > Choladousia. The sequence continues at coordinate 1,703 of JAJQHZ010000031.1, read as the reverse complement.
TCCCAAAATTGATCCGGCTACAGGACATGAGACAACTGAGCACATTTCAGAGCATATTGCTGCACAGCTTGGTACAATTCTTGGCGTTGAGACAGCAAAGGTTGATATTGGAATTCGAAATGGCAGAATAGGAAGCATGAGCTATCTTGCCAGAAGACAATCGGAAACGCTTACGGAAGGAATTGGATTTATCAACAGAAAGTTTCCTCAGTACAATGAAGATAGTATGATTGATGAAGAAACCGGGAAGTATTATTGTGTCGATATGATTATAGAGACAACGAAGGATTTACTTAGTCCGCAAAAATGGATAGAGATGCTGATATTTGATGCATTAATCGGGAATTCTGATCGACACCAAAATAATTGGGGTATCTTGGAAGAGTATTCAGGTTCATATGAAGCATCGACTAAACTTCGGCGGTGCCCACTATATGATAATGGATCGTCATTGTGCTGTTATGTGAATGATGCCTATCTGGATAAATTATTCGGCAATGACCCGGGACCATTTAAGGCCTTGGTTGATTCAAAATCAAGAACGGTTGTCAGAATAAACTGCAATGAGAAGAAACAACCAACACATAAAGATATGGTGTATTACCTGTTAGGCAGGTATCCGGATGAAACGCATAAGATTTTGGAAAGAATTGGTGAAGCATTGACAGATGAGAAAATAGATTTACTAATGGATCAATACTCTACTGAATTATTGTCATCAAAAAGGAATTTGCTTATTCGGAATTTCCTGAAGTCGAAATTAAAGATGTTGAAAGAATTAGGAGGCATTCAATGAGTAATATTTTATATCTGAAGTGGGGAAACCCAAGGTCGAGAAAAAATTATATTGTAGGGAAACTGACCAGAGGAAATCAATATGAGTTTCAATACTGCGGAGACTATGATCAGGCGAAAAAGGATGGTTATCTGGAACTGAAAGCTTTCCCAACAGATACCGTGTATACGAGCAAAAAACTGTTTCCTACATTTTCCAGCCGTCTTCCAGACCCGAAGAGAAGGGATATTGATAAAATCTTAAAGAAATACGGCATGGATCAATTTGATGATTTTGAATTGCTGCGTAAGGGAGGTGCGAAACTCCCGATTGACACTTATGAGTTTGTAGATCCGGAAGGTACTTCAGATTGAAAGATTGCTCAGTAAGGTCATAGGTCAATTGATAGGTCAATTTTCAAATCATCGGTCGCGGAAACCTTGTAAAATGGCCGTCTGGAGCGCCTGAGATTACGGACTCTGACTCCGTCATTTCCAAGTTCGAATCCTGGTAGCCCTGGTTTAAACACTCACATTCAAACCTGTTGTTTGTGGGTGTTTTTTTCACCTTTAACGTCATTTGGAAATACAGATTATTGTTTATTCGTGTCACAGAAAGTCAGGGGGTCAAAGAGCAGCTAAAGGATATCCTATTAAACAGCACTGGTCAGTACAGTATTTGCTGCCACCGCCGACACGAATGCGAGGATAGCGACAATGCCCAGAATGATAGCGGCATCATAGACTAGTACATCGTCTTCCAAATAGCTCGACTTTAGACGCAGGATGAATTTTCATATGCGAGGCGGAAGAAGGAGGCGTAGCGGTGGCTACGTCGACTGATGACAACGAAGCAGATGGAAATTCAGACAAGTATAAACGATAACTCCCGACTTTTTCGGACTAATTTGATGCGCTCTGACCCCGTT
>JAJQHZ010000083.1 GCA_021199475.1 Lachnospiraceae bacterium | reverse complement strand
AGATCGCGGCAGTATGCGGCGACGACGTCAGCACCTGGGGCGCAAGAATGCAGTGTGAGGCTTCCGGAGCGTGGGAGGTTTACAGCATTACGGTTGGTACAGCAGCAGAGTGACGTAATATAACGTAATAGTTCCGGACGGTCCTGCGTGCCAGTGGCACGCGTTTAGGACGGACCGGAGCGGCAGCGGAGAGGCCAGACGGACTATTACGAAATAGAAGGAAATAGTTCCGGACTATTACGCAGTAGAGGAGAGTAAATAAACAGAGAAAATCGTATGAAACAGGTTGGGCGATGACAAGAAAAGGAGGAATTACAAAATGAAAATGAAAAAGGCCCTTGCACTGGCACTGTGCGCGACTATGACGGTCGGCATGGCAAGCATTACTTCAAGCGCGTCGGATTCTGAGACCAGAACGATCACCATCGGTACCTGGTATGATCATTATTATGACAGCACCAATACTGACATCTATGACGACCCGAGCGTATCGGATGAGGAGCTTGCGCAGATGCATTTTGACGTGGTTGCCGAAGTAGAGGAAGCTTACAATGTAACGATTGAGTTCGTGAACCTGACCTACACGGGTGTACAGGAATCCATCAATACTTCCGTACTTGCAGGTACGCCGGACTGCGATATCTACGAGGTAGACTTAAGCTTTGGTATCCCGGCAGCACTGAATGGCTTCGCAACAAACCTGGAAGAGGTTCTCCCGGAAGACGCAAGCGTATTAAGCGATCAGGAAATTTTCTCACAGGTTGATATTGGCCTCGATGACGGCGTGTATCTGTTCCAGTCGAACAGCGCGGAGATGCTGCTCGCGAATACCTATATGCTTGCTTACAACCAGCAGATTCTGGACGATGCGGGACTGGAATCTCCAAACGATCTCTATGAGAGAGGCGAGTGGACCTGGGATAAGTGGAGAGAATACATGATCGCTCTTACCCAGGATACGGACGGCGACGGCGTGATCGACCAGTACGGCTACGGATCCCGTTATGATTTTCTGATTTATCTGATGCTGCAGAGCAATGGTACCGGAATCGCGATGAGCGATACGGAGAACCTCACCAGCACGGAAGTGACGGAGGTGCTCGACTTTATCTACAATATGTACAATGTTGACAATGTGGCGGTTCCGTGGGATGCAGATGATTTCGATTCCAATATGAACAACTACATGGATGGCAACGTAGCGTTCTGGATTGATGCAGCATGGATTTCCTCTCAGAACGAGGACTACGCACTTGACTTTGATGTGACATGGGTACAGTTCCCGGTTGGCCCGAGCGGCGATCAGGAGACCAACTACACCAAGAACGTTTCCTCCGGCAACGCATGGATGATTCCGGAAGGCGTAGAGGATCCGGAATTCGTATACGAAGTATTCGAGGCATGGCAGAACTGGTATCATGACGATATCGATGTACGTGACGGCGATCTGACCTGGTGGGAAGACTGTGCGGTTACAGAAGAGAACTATGCGGTTATGGAAGATGTAGGACAGAAGGGCGGCTTTGACCTCTGGAATTCCCTGAGCCTTGAGTGGGATTGGACGGAATTGCTTAACGGCACCATGACGGCGGCGCAGTTCCAGGAGACCTGGAAGCAGAGTGTACAGGATGCGCTGGATGCGTTCTACGGCTGATGAAGGAACTGGCAATCACGGATTTTATGTAACAGCAGTCATGGCGGCTCTGGCGGGGCGAAGCAGTCCGGACCAGGAAAGATAAGCTTGCCATGACACCGTTCTCAGGAATGCAGACTGCCCGGCTTCGGTTCGGAACCGGGCAGTTTTTTAAAAAGCGGGAGAAAAGGTATGGCTAAAACGATTACAATGCGCGATATCGCTGAAAAGGTGGGCGTGAGTACGGTCACGGTTTCCAAAGCGCTCGGAGATAAGGATGGTGTGGGCAGCGAGCTTCGCACTCTGATTAAGGAAACTGCGGAAGCGATGGGATATCACTACAGCATGGACGCGAATTCGTTCCGAAAGGGAAGAAATTATCGGATCGGCGTTCTGATGGAGGAGCATTTTACGGATGACAAATCGACGGCGCTTTCCTTTTATATGCGGCTTTACCACAGTGTGGTCGTACAGCTCTCCCGTTTCCATTATTCGGTGCTGCTGGAAATGATCACGCCGCAGATGCTGGAAAAAAAGCAGATGCCCAATGTCATCTCGGAGATGCGGATGGATGGGCTGATTGTGATCGGAAAGGTGCAGGAGGAGTATCTGAAGCTCGTTCGGGAATCCCGTACTCCGCTCGTGTATCTGGATTTTTATGACTGCAATCTGGAGGTTCCGAGCGTCGTCTCGGACAATGTATATGGTTCTTATCTTCTGACCGAATACCTGATCGGGCTTGGACACAGAAGATTTGCTTTCCTCGGCAGCATTGATGCGACGCCGAGTATTATGGATCGCTATCTTGGATATTACCGGGCGCTGGTGGAACACGGGCTTAAGCAGGATGAAAAAAGGATTATTCCTGACAGAGGAGAGGATGGCCTGGGCATACCATTTCATCTGCCCATGCAAGAGGATATGCCGACTGCGTTTGTTTGCAACTGTGATGAGACGGCATATACGCTGATTGAACAGCTTTATGAAATGGGATACCGGGTGCCGGAGGATATTTCAGTCGTTGGATTTGACAATTACGTGCCGGGGGCATATTCGCTCCCAAAGCTTACCACGATGGATGTAGATATGGATGAAATGTCCAGACAGGCCGTTGAAATTCTGATCCGCCTGATGAAAGGGCAGGAGCAGGTTTTCGGCAGAAAGGTAGTCGGCGGGAAAATGATTATCCGTGAATCCGCTGCCCGGGTAAAGGAATGAGAACACAGGCGGAAAATCGGGGGAAACCGGCAGGCCGGACATGGAAGAGACGGGGAAGAGGTTTGGTGCTGCTTCGCATGCTGTTCCTGTGCATAGCTGGTTATTGCGGCAGCATTGGCGCATTTGCAGCTTCATCAGAGGCGGATGCGGAAGCTGTCCTGATACAGGAGACAAATGCAGCGAAAGAGACGATTGCAGAAGAGCCCGATGCGGATAAAGCTTCTGCAAAAGGGACTGCTCTGGAGAGCACAGACACCTCTGCGGAAAATACAGATAACGATGCAGGACAATATATGGAGAATCTGACCGCCATGGATGTCGTGAAGGATATGAAAATCGGCTGGAACCTTGGCAACACGCTGGATGCCACAAAAAGCAGCGCGGAGGTGGATGCGGATCCCTCCGTATTTGAGACGGCCTGGGGCAATCCGGTCGTAACGCAGGAGCTGATCGATGCAGTTCTGGACGCAGGCTTCAATGTTATCCGCATTCCGGTCACCTGGACGGGGCATTTTGGTAACGCGCCGGACTACACGATTACGGAAAGCTGGCTGGATCGGGTGCAGGAGATTGTCGACTACGCATATGAGAAAGGTGCGTATGTGATTATCAATATGCATCATGAAGAGTGGAATGAGCCCTACTACGACAATGAAGAGACAGCCTGCAAGATCATGACCGCCCTCTGGAGCCAGATTGCGGAACGCTTTGCGGAGTATGACGAGCATCTGATTTTTGAGGCACAAAATGAACCGCGGAAGAAGGGGACCGATGTGGAGTGGACCGGCGGAGATCAGGAGGGATGGGACGTTGTCAACGCGACCAATCAGGCTTTTATCAATACGATTCGCTCTGCGGGCGGCTGCAATCCGTACCGGATGCTGATGATACCGGGCTATGCGGCGAACAGCTCTGTCGCGCTTTCGCACATTGAGGTGCCGGAGGATGACGATCGCATCATCGTTTCCGTTCACGCATATGAACCGTACAATTTCGCTCTGAATACCGGGGGTACCAGTGAGTGGAACCAGGACACGGATGCAATGGATGCGCTGATGACGAATCTGCAGGAGCTTTTTCTCGACAAGGGCATTCCTGTCATCATTGGAGAATTCGGCGCTTTGAGCAAGGACAACGAGGAGGAGCGCGCAGCGTGGGCGCAGTATTACCTGACCGCCGCATCTGAAATCGGCGTGCCATGCATCTGGTGGGATAATGGCCTGATCATTGGAGACGGCGAGCGTTTCGGACTTATCAGCCGCTACACGTACAAATGCGTGTTTCCGGATCTGCTGGAGGCGATGATGAGCGCAGTCCGCTGACAAAACCGGATAGCTGTGCCTGCGGTATTTGAATGTTCGCTCAGCTGTTTTTAAAGCTTTGCCGCAGTTGTCAGGATCTTGAATGGGGAACTCTGGCCGAATGGAATTTAGCAGGAAGATGGAACACCGGCTGCATTTGTTTCAGTACACAAAGAAGAAATATAATACAGTAAATTCCCCCGCCCAGCAGCAGGCTTGCCAGGGCGGGAATTTTTTGTCCGAAAATTGTAAGAAACGCGATGGACGCCCCGCTTCCCAGAATGGCGGGGAGAAAGGAGCGTGTGATTGCATCAGCAAGTGGAACGTCAAGTGCATCCAGATGGTGCAGGAAGGTGAGAATGCACATGGTCAGAAGAAGCTGGTCGAGCAGCAGGCCGTATAGATAGCCATTCATTCCGATGACCGGGACAAGAAGGACAATGCACAGAAGGCGCAGCGAATACCCGATGAGGTTCCAGAGTAGAAGGAGGGTAGATTTGCCCAGACCATGCAGGATGCTCATCATGGATCCACTCAGGTAGAAGAGAGGGCAGAGAAAAGCGAGCCTGCGGATATAAACTCCGGCGAGTTCATTATGAAATACCGTGCTTCCCAGAGTCTCGCCGAACAGGAGAAAAGCCCCCATACAGAAGCTTCCGAGCAGAAGCCCGCCAGTGAAGGCCGCGTTGGCGGTGCTTCGAAGCTGCCCCTTCTGGCCAAGCACCTGTGCTTCGGAAATGGCAGGAAGAAGGAGCAGGCCAAGCGCGGAGGTGACAGCGGTCGGAAAAAGAATCATCGGAAGTGCCATCCCGGTCAGTGTTCCGTAAGCGGAAAGGGAGCTGACGGAGGAATGCCCCGCGCTTCTGAGCATCTGCGGGAGCAGGGCAGCCTCCGCCATCTGAAGGATGCACATCAGAATCCGGTTCAGGGCGAGCGGAACCGATATGGTGAGGATGGCGCGGATGGCAGCAGCGACAGGGTGCCATTTTTCTGTAAACCATGGATTGCATTTCCTCTTGGAACGATGCAGGACAGACAATGGAGAGCTGCTCAACGAAACTTGCCGGTCTTCGCCCCGCATCCGGGAGCGCCGCAGGATAATTTGTTGAATTGTCCTGCGGCTGCTCTTTTTTTGCCTGTAATAGAAAACACTGCCGATGCAATAGACGGCGGAGACGATTTCCCCAGTAAGCTGTCCGAGCGCCATGACGGAAGCTCCGGGCTGTCCGCCTTTTTTTGTGCAGAGCGAGACAACGAGTATCACCGAAAAAATGCGTGCCGTCTGTTCGACCAGCTGCGCCAGAGCCGGAGGCGTTAGCCGTTTGGCCCCCATAAAATAACCGCAGCTGCAGCTGCTCACCATCTGAAATGGAAGGGAGAATGCCATCAGCTTCAGCAGATTTGAGCAGGAGCTCTCGAAAAGAAATATCCGCGCAATCCAGGAGGAGCATCCGTAAATTGCCGCCCAGGCGAGAAGGGATAACGAGACAGAGAGAAGCAGCCCGGCGGAAAGCACTCGCTTCGCACCGGAAGGGCTGTTTTTGGCATACTGTTCCGCGACCAGCTTTGAGATGGCGCTTTGCACGCCTCCGCCGCACAGAGCGATACCGGCCGAGTATACCGGAACTGCCAGCTGATAAAGCCCGATCTGGGCTGCACCAATCGTCCTTGAAAGGAATATTTTATAAAAAAAGCCTGCGAGCCGCGCCAGCAGTCCCATGACGGTCAGAAGAAGGGTTCCTTTGATGAGATAACGTTTTTGGTTCATGGTGCGGAGTCCTTACCGGGATTTGTTTTATCCTATGCCATGAGCGGTACGTTTCAGAACCAGGTATCTGCGCGGCAGCCTTCAGAAAAACCGTATACTTCTGCAGAGAACCGGCATCTGCCGCACAAAATGACAGGTTCGAATTGAAAAAAGTCATGGAGTCTGCTATACTCGACGGTATTAAAGCAAATTGCTCATGGCGGATGCCATATAATGAAAGCCGCGCAATGAAAAAACGGCATGGTTCTCGATTTGCTGCGCAAATCGGAACATTCTTCGCGATTGTATATCCCGTACGAAGTGCGGGATGCCCACGCCCCACAATCGGAGATTGGGGGCATAACCCGGCGAGGGGCGCGGCCTTCGTCCATACTCGCTTAGCGAGTATGGACATACAATGGAGGGCGAAATGAGACTTTCTACGAAAGGACGCTATGGTCTGCGCGCAATGGTGGATCTGGCATTATATAGCGAGGCGGAGGCGGTTTCCATCAGCAGTGTCTCGGAGCGGCAGGAAATTTCGGAAAGCTATCTGGAGCAGCTGATCGCGAAGCTGCGCCGTGCGAAGCTGGTCGTGAGCACCAGAGGGGCACAGGGGGGCTACCAGCTGGCACGTCCTGCGGATCAGATCACGGTAGGCGATGTGCTCCGGGCGCTGGAGGGCGATCTGCGCGCGGTGGACTGCGGTGCATTCAGTGAGGAGGGCTGCGACGGCGCAGATCTGTGCGTGACGAAATACGTCTGGCAGCGAATCAATGAGAGCATTGACCGGGCGATGGACGATATTTATATCAGCCAGCTGGTGGAAGAGAGTAAGAAAATGGCGGATAAAGGCGGAAAACATCCGGAGGACTTTGGCGGGAAGCAGTGTGGGGGATGATGATGAAAAAATTCATATATCTGGACAATGCGGCGACGACGAAAACGTCGCCGACTGTCGTAGAAGCGATGCTTCCATATTTTAGCGACTATTACGGCAATGCATCCGGCATTTATGAAATCGGGGTAAAAAGTAAGGAAGCGATTAGCAAAAGCCGTGAGCGGATCGCCTCGACGCTGGGAGCAAAGCCGGAGGAAATCTATTTTACCGGGGGCGGCTCGGAGTCAGATAACTGGGCGCTGAAGGCTGTGGCTGAGGCGAACGGAGGGATTATGACAGCGGGCACGGAGCCTGCCAGAGAGGGGGCACTCTTTCATCCGGCGATCCGGGATGACACTGGTTTGGCCCCTGTAAAAAATCATATTATTACGACGAAAATCGAGCACCACGCGATCCTTCATACCTGTGAGTATCTCGAAAAACGGGGCATGGAGGTCACCTATCTAAATGTGGACGAAAATGGTCTTGTAAATCCCCGGGAGCTGGAGCACGCGATCCGTCCGCAAACCGGTCTGATTTCTGTGATGTTTGCGAACAACGAGGTTGGCACAATCCAGCCCATCCGGGAGATCGGGGAAATCGCGAAACGGCACGGCATCCTCTTTCACACGGATGCGGTGCAGGCTTACGGGCAGCTGCCGATTGATGTGGAGGCGCTTCACATCGATCTGCTCAGCGCGAGCGCTCACAAGCTGAACGGCCCCAAAGGCGTGGGGTTCCTTTATATCCGCCGGAATATCCGCATACAGTCATTGATCCACGGAGGAGCGCAGGAGCGCAAACGCCGGGCAGGAACGGAAAATGTTCCGGGCATTGTTGGCTTCGGGCAGGCGGCCAGGGAGGCTGTCGATACGATGGCGGAGCGGACCGCGTATGAGAGGGAGCTGCGCGATTATCTGATCGACCGCATACTCCGGGAGATTCCCTACACCCGGCTGAACGGGCACCGCACAAAACGCCTTCCGAATAACGCGAATTTCAGCTTTCAGTTTATAGAAGGAGAATCGCTGCTGATCCTGCTGGATATGGAAGGAATCTGTGCGTCAAGCGGATCCGCCTGTACGACAGGGTCGCTCGATCCGTCCCATGTGCTGCTTGCACTCGGACTGCCGGATGACATCGCTCACGGCTCTCTGCGCCTGACCCTGAGCGCCGAAACGACCAGGGAGGAGATCGACACCGCAGTGGAGGCCATCAAGAGGATTGTGGAGCGGCTGCGGAGCATGTCGCCGCAGTATGAGGACTTTTGCAGGCATAGCCCATCGCAGTTTTGACAGAAAGATGGTTCACTTTTTGCAGTCATGCTGCGTTTAGGCGAGGCTTGTGTTCGGCACAAAAGCAAATGCCGGACACGATGAGGAGATTATAATGAACAGAAAGAGAGTGGTCGTCGGGATGTCCGGCGGGGTGGATTCTTCGGTTGCCGCTTACCTTTTAAAGGAGGCAGGCTGCGATGTGATCGGTGTGACCATGCAGATCTGGCAGCAGGAATCCGAAGAGGAGATGAGTGCGAACGGCGGCTGCTGCGGTCTTGGCGCAGCGGAGGACGCGGCCCGTGTGGCGCAGATGCTGGGAATTCCGCACTATGTGATGAATTTTCGGGATGAATTCCGCAAAAAAGTAATTGACTATTTTATAGAGGAGTATCAGGCCGGACGCACGCCGAACCCCTGCATCGCCTGCAACCGCTATGTGAAATGGGAATCCCTGCTCACCCGAAGCCTGCAGATTGGCGCGGACTGCATTGCGACCGGTCATTACGCGCGCGTGGAGCAGCTGCCGAACGGGCGTTATGCGATCCGGCGCTCCGTGACGGCTGCGAAGGATCAGACCTACGCGCTCTATAATCTGACGCAGGAGCAGCTGTCCCGCACGATGATGCCGGTCGGTGCGTATGATAAGCCGCAGATCCGTGCTATAGCGGAGAAAATCGGGCTTCTGGTCGCGCATAAGCCGGACAGTCAGGAAATCTGCTTCGTGCCGGATGGGGATTATGCCGGTTTTATTGAAAAAACCAGCGGGTATTCTTCGCCGCCCGGCAATTTTGTGACCGCAGACGGGACGATCCTTGGACGGCACCGGGGAATCACCCACTATACCATCGGACAGCGCAAAGGCCTGAACCTGGCACTGGGGCATTCGGTCTTTGTGACGGAAATCCGTCCGGGGACAAACGAGGTCGTGATCGGGGAGGCGGAGGATGTGTTTACCGATCATCTGATCTGCGATCACCTGAATTTTATGAGTATTCCCGATCTTTCGGGCGAGCTGCGCGTGACGGCCAAAATCCGCTATAATCACAGCGGGGCGTCGGCGGTGGTCCGTCGGCGTTCAGAAGATCAGGCGGAGGTCCTGTTTGAGGAGCCCGTCCGCGCAGTCACCCCCGGACAGGCGGTTGTTTTTTATGACGGAGAATACGTTGCCGGCGGAGGGGTCATTGTCGCCTGAAATCGGTTCCACCGGGAGCTGTTAAAAAACCTTGTGCGTTTTGTGTGACAAACCCCTTGCATTTTTTGGCCCCGTTTTCGACACTTTGAGATTAGAAAAGAGGTGGAATCCCTTGTAAACACTG
>JAJQHZ010000025.1 GCA_021199475.1 Lachnospiraceae bacterium | reverse complement strand
CCGGGCGGATTCGGGACTTTCACCCGTTAGAACGTGCGCTCGCCAGGCGCACTAGAAATCAGACTGCCCGGAGCAAAATCCGGGCAGTCTGAAGCGCAATTTAATTATTATCCACAGGGCAGGTGTGAACTTCTGTTTCGGGCAATAACCAGAAAATCGAAGATCACTATAAAGAAACAATCAGATACAACACGCACACCTTGCATACGCCAAGCACTACCAGCGAAAGAACCGATGCCATTACCATCAGTCGGTTGACACGTGCGATGTCTTCTGGCTCGATGGGGCGGTCATCGTCCCCAATCGTCGGCTTTTTATAAAGCTTTCCAAAATAATACGCGTCGCCGGCCAGCTGTACATGAAGTGCGCCGGCAGCGGCCGATTCGGTCTGCGCAGAATTCGGGCTGGCATGATTCCTGCGGTCCCGTTTCCAGATACGCCACGCATTCCGGCCATCCAGCCCGGTAAGCGGCGCGGACAGGATCAGAAACAGTGCCGCCAGCCTTGAGGGGATATAGTTCACTACATCGTCAAGCTTTGCTGCAAACCGTCCGAAATACAGATAGCGGTCATTTTTGTAACCGACCATGGAATCCATCGTGTTGATGCTTTTGTAAAAAAATCCCAGCACCCCGCCGCCAATCATCATATGCAGCATCGGTGCAAATACTCCGTCTGAAAAGTTTTCCGCCACGGTTTCAACAGCCGCTTTTACCACTCCCGCAGTGGAGAGCGCCTGCGTATCCCGGCCAACGATGCGCGCAACTGCTTTGCGCCCTGCCTCCAGGCCATCTGTTTCCAGTGTCTGTTTCACATTCATGCTCTCTTTTTTCAGGGATTTCACCGCAAAGAGGAAAAAGCACAGGATGGCTTCCACTATCACACCCAGCCAGAACTGAAACCGGTAGCAGACGAACAGCAACAGCGCCGGAATTCCGGTCGAAATCACTATAACCAGGAAAGCCATCAGCACACCGCCCAGAAATTCTCCGCGGGGATTACCGGATTTTTTATCCTGCTTTTTCGTATGCAGCCGCGGCCGAATCCCCTTCTCCAGCCTCGCAATCAGATTTCCAATCAGGCAGATTGGATGGAGCGGGGTCGACGGATCCCCGAAGATCAGATCCAGCACAAACCCAGCTAACACGGCTATCAGAGAGCCGCACAGATATCGATGCATAACAGTCACTCCTGTTTTCCCTTATTTATGTATTTTATATTTGTGCCTTTGTTCCGGGCATATTTGTGAACCTTGACTAAACCAGATTTAGACCTGCATTCGACTCATAGGATCAACTATCAGATGTCTCACTTATTTCATCTACAGTGGGGTCCCGTTTTAGCCATGTTCCGATTCCACAGACCACACGCACGACTTCATCCGCCCTGGCGGCAATACAGGTACACACACGGCCGACTGTCTCCCGCCAGATGCGGTCCTGCTTCTTCATTGGAACGATACCATAGCCAAGCTCGTTCGACACAATTATCAAATTCGGGTTATTCGCATAGAGCCAGTCAGCAAATGCCTCCGCCTGCTGCTCGAGCGCTGTGAGACTATTCGTTCCCTCAAAAAAAGCGCATGGGGATTCCCGCTCTGTCGTCAGCATTCTCCGTATGTAATCTTGAAAATTGTTGATTCCGGAGCATTGCGTGATTTCATCCAATTTACATTCACGGCCGTCGATCCAGCCCTCTGATATCCGATAAGTCTTCTGCACAAATTCCAGCTTTCCCTGGAAAGCGCCGCCAATCACAAGCTTCATTTTTGATGTTCCCGCTTCCATTTCTTGATTTTATCCAGCCGGTCTTTATACTCCGCCTCTGCTCCCTGCCCGGCCGGGTGATAATACTCTCGCCCATGCAGCGAATCCGGAAGACATTGCATATTTGTCAGCTTCTCGTCCGTATCATGCGCATACTGATAGCCTTCCCCATATTTTTCGTCCCGCATCAGTGCGGTAACACCATTTCGAATCACGAGCGGCACCGGCTCGGCAAGCTGCGTCAGGGCATCCTCCCGCGCTTCCCCATATGCCAGATAGAGCGCGTTGGACTTGGGTGCGAGAGAAAGATACACAACCGCCTGCGTCAAATGAACATTACATTCCGGCATTCCCAGATAATGACACGCCTGGTAAGCGGCAATCGCCTGGGGAAGCGCCTGCGGATCCGCCAGTCCGACATCCTCACTCGCAAAACGGACAATTCGTCTGGCAACATAGAGCGGATCTTCGCCTGCCTCCAGCATCCGCGCCAGCCAGTAAACGGCCGCGTCCGGATCGGAATTCCGCATGGATTTGTGCAGTGCAGAGATCAGATTGTAATGCTCCTCACCTTTCTTATCATAGAGCAGCGACTTTTTTGAAATACACTGCTCCAGCGTATCACGGGAAACGCGAACCGTATCTCCGTCGATTTCTCCGTTTAAAATCACCATTTCCAGTGTAGAAAGTGCCGAGCGGGCATCTCCGTTCGCAAAATTCGCAATCAGCTCCGGCATATCCGGCTCCATCGCAATCCTCTGGCTGCCAAATCCGCGCGGGTCATGAAGCGCATGGTTTAAAATATCAACAAGCTCATCTGTACCAAGCGCATGAAGCACAAACACCTTGCAGCGCGACAACAGCGCCCCGTTGATCTCAAACGAGGGATTCTCCGTCGTAGCTCCGATCAGAATAATGCTTCCCTTTTCCACAAACGGCAGAAATGCGTCCTGCTGCGCCTTATTAAAGCGATGAATCTCATCCACAAAAACAATGGTCTTTTCCCCGTACTGCCGGTTCTGCTCCGCCTGTTGCATTACCTGACGGATTTCCTTAATGCCGCTCGTCACCGCGGAAAAGTCTATAAAAGTTGCGTCCGTTTTGCTGGCAATGATCCGCGCCAGGGTCGTCTTGCCCACACCCGGGGGACCCCAGAAAATCATCGATGATATCTGGTCGCTCTCAATCAGCAGTCGCAACACCTTTCCCTGCCCGAGCAGATGCCTCTGCCCTACGAACTCATCCAGTGTTCGCGGGCGGAGACGAGCCGCCAGCGGCTGCATTTCCGTATTCATCAAATCTCCAAAGCTTAACTGATCCATGATTCCTGTTCCTTTAGATAGTCCAACAGCGCCTCGCATCCCTCGACCAGATCCGCATAGGTCTTCCCAAATTCTCCGGTGTACCACGGATCGGCAATATCTCTCGTGCGCCCGGAACGCCCTTCCTTGCAGAAATCCAACAGCAGACGGACCTTATTTTCTGGATCGCCGCCGAGAATGCGGAGCATATAGCGAAGATTGAGTTCCTCCATGCCGATAATCCAGTCAAATCGGTCATAGTCTTCCCTCGTCATCTTCCTGGCCCGCTTTCCCTCACAGCTGATGCCATGCTTCTTCAGCTCCCGGCGCGCGGGCGGATAGACCGGATTCCCGATTTCCTCACTCGTATGCGCAGCTGATTCAATCAAAAACTGGTGCTCCAGATGGCGTTTCGCCACCATATCCTTCATGATAAACTCGGCCATCGGCGACCGACAAATATTTCCCCAACATACGAATAGTATTTTTACCATTTCTTTTTCCTCATTTATATCACATTCTTTTCCTGTCGCGGTTTTAATTTATCACATATCAGGAAGCGAAACAAGGTTGAAATATAGAAAACACGCCCGGAACGTTTTATTTAATCGTTCCCATCAGGGCAAGTACAATGATCAGGATAAACACAATTGTGAAGAGTATGACTGCATCGTACAGGATCACGCCGATGATACGGACCAGCCGGTTTGAACTTCTGGATAGTGACAAATGTGACTGTACATCCAGATAGTTGCAGGAAAAGAAGATGATTCCTAGACCGGACAGGCAAAAGGCAAGCCGATTCAAAATAATCTCTGCAATGGAATCTGTTTCTACGGTCAGATTGAGTGTACAATAAAACAAAAGCAGATAGCCGATGATTGCGATTATCGTATGCAGGGGATTTTTTTTACGAAAGCCGGGTGGAAGGAAACGCCACCATGTGTTTGCGGAGGAAAGATTCCCATTTTCCGGGATATCGCCTTCCTTTTTCGCATTCGCTTCCGCCGGTATGTTTTGTAAAGACTGCAAAAAGGGGTTCTGCTCAGAATCTGAAGGTTCTGAATTATTTGCCGGCATCCCGGTCTGCATTTCCTTCAGGGCTGTCAATAGTGAATCAGCGTCTGAATAGCGGTTGCGCGGATCCATCTGCGTACATTTCGCGATGATTCCGGATAATTTGCCATCTGCGAGATGCTCGGAGGGAAGAACGCCTGTCAGGAGAACATTCATCAGGACGCCGATGGAATAAAGGTCCGTCTGTACACCGGAGGGAGCAAAACCATATTGCTCCGGCGCTGCAAAACCAGAGGTACCCAGAAGAGCCGTATCGCGGCATTTATTACCAGAGGCAAATTTGGCAGCGTTAAAGTCCAGAAGCTTTACGATGCCGTCTTCGCTGATTATCACGTTGGAAGGCTTGATATCGCGGTGTATGATGGCCGGTGACGCATGAGGCAGAGTCCTCACAATAGAAAGAAGCTGTGAGATGATATCAATGACCTGTGGTTCCGGCAAACAGCCTCTGTCATCTAAAAGCTCCTGGAGGGAGCTTCCGGGCAGATATTCTTCTATGACGGTCAGCATGCCATCAGCTTCTACCGCTTCATAGACATGGGGCGTACCTGAAATGGGATGAGCAAGAAGCATCTGATAGATTTCGGAATTATATACGGTCAGGCGTTTCAGTACATAGAATTTTCCAGTCAGGCTGTGCTGCACTAGACAAATTCCGTGCTCAGGGCGAATATCAGCCACAGGACGATAAAAAGACAGCGCGGTTCGATCCGTCAGATTCATTTTGCTTTTCCTTCTTTCTATGATAGAATCAGATGGAAAGAAGTATAGCATACGAAGGTGCACGTTTGCAACCGGGGGGATAGAGCTCCTGCTAACTGTCAGACGCAGGTTTGATTAGAATCTATCACATCCTGTGAGAAATGGAGAATGACCATGTACAAAGATTCCACTACGGATTTGGAAGCAGTTCTCGGGAAAACACAGCCAGAGAATATCGACATCTATTTGAAAACACATGAGCAAAGTCTTGCGGACGAAAAGAAACCGTTTGCCGCCTACATGCGCGAATTGTTTAAGAAAAAGGGGATTACGCAGCAGGATGTTTTTCTGAAGGCAGATATCCCGGAACGGTATGGATATCGTTTGATTGCGCAGGCCAAGAATACGATTCAGAGAGACTACATTCTGCGGATTTGTTTTGCTGCAGGTTTTACCTTAAAAGAAACACAGCGCGCTTTGAAGCTCTACGGAATGTCGGAGCTATATGCCAGAATTCCGAGAGATTCGGTATTGATTGTCGCTTTCAACGGTGGTATCAGCGAGATTCATGAGGTAGATGAGCTGCTTGCTTCCTATGGAATGGAATTGCTGAAGCCCTGTACCGGACAGCGGTGAGTTTTGACTCCTCTGATGAAATTTTTTTCCAAAACCGCCCTTTTTGGTGTCAACGACCTTTGGCATAATCTGGTAGAATATCAATTATTCTCTTCCTGATGAATGTATACGAGTGACATGCGTGTATGAAGAAAATTCATATTTTTCGAAGTGTGTTTTCCGTAAGATTATGAGAGTTCGGGTCGGCTCGTCTGGATAGCACTACAGAAACCAGTAGGTTGTATGTAAGAGCTTGTGGATAATGCACAGAATGCACCTGGAATTCCGATATGGGCTATCAGGATGGGGAGAAAAATAAATTACATCTGCGGGAGGAGAAAAACGATGTCGGAAAACAAAAAGAAAAGAAGCATTTGTCTGCTCATTGCACTGATTATTGGAGTTGCTTATATGGCTTACAGCGTGTCTTACTGGTCAGGCGTGGCAGGAAGCGGTGCAGATACGGCTGAACAGATTGGCAGCGGGATTGCCGCTGCACTGGTCATGCCACATTTGGTCGTGGCGGCACTTGGTGTTTTGTTTAACGCCCTAGGATTTTTTATGAGAAAGCGCGGCTTCGCATTGACTGGTGCAATTCTGTACACGGTTTCTATTGTGCTGTTTCCAATGTATTTTATGTTTGTAATTCTCGAAGCAATTCTGAGTTTCATAGGATTTGCGCGGATGCCAAAATCTGCGTAGTCCGTGTTTTTTATCTGATATGAGAATCTTGGCATGCAATGGAGGGATTAGAGAAAATGAAGAAGACGATTTTAGCAGCATTTGCTGTAGCAATTGCTATGGTGGTACCTGCGGCAGCTTCCACAGAAGAGTTTACTGTGGAAGAGCAGGTGATTTACGACACAGATGGCAGAAAAGTAACGGTTACCGGATATGAGACCGGATGGCTCGGCCCGGAAATCACGGTGCTGGTAGAGAACGATACAGAAAGCTCGTTCACCCTGCAGATCAGAGATTCTTCGGTGAATGGTATCATGACAGATTTTCAGGCATCTATAGAGGTGGAACCCGGAAAGAAAGCAAACGGCAGTATCTCGATTCTGTCGTCCGATCTGGAAGACTATGGGATTGAACAGGTAGCCGATATCGAAATGAGCCTGCATATTTTTGATTCCGAGACCTGGGATACGATCGTGGATACGGAACCGATTTTGATTACATACTAAGACACCTGCTATGAAATGCCGCGCGGAAATATTATTTCTGCGCGGCATAACGTTTTGACAGCTCATCAATCTTTGGACAAGTAGCAAGAAATATGTACAAAAGGACTGAAAACAAGATTGTAGAGCCCGTTGTTTTGTGGTAATATAGTTACAATTTACAGCAAAAGGCAGCTTCGACTGCTGAATGACTTACAAAACGAACGGACGGTTAAGAAAAATGATCACAGGAATCATCAAAAACAAAATTGACAAGATATGGACAGACATTTGGGCCGGAGGAATTACGAATCCGCTGACAGTGATTGAACAGCTGACATACCTGATGTTTATCCGGTCTCTTG
Organism: Lachnospiraceae bacterium; assembly: GCA_021199475.1. Classification (GTDB taxonomy): domain Bacteria; phylum Bacillota; class Clostridia; order Lachnospirales; family Lachnospiraceae; genus Choladousia. The sequence continues at coordinate 2,448 of JAJQHZ010000025.1, read as the reverse complement.
ACGAAAAAGAGCTGGAAACAGAGGAGTTTGAGAACATGACCGGTGAGAAAATGGATAAAATTTTCCCACAGTCTGCGGCTGGTCAGTCCATGCGCTGGAGTAAATTCAAAAATAATGATCCGAGACAGATTTACGATGTGATTTCTCAGCGCGTGTTTCCTGCTATTAAAAATCTGAAATACGGACGCCTGCCGGATTTTACAGAGCAGGGGGAACTGATCGAAATCAAGGATGAGCCGAATGGTGCAGGCAATAGTAACACAGCATTTGCCCGGTACATGAGTGATGCCATGTTTCTCATCCCGACGCCGCAGGTTTTGCAGAAGATCATTACTGGATTGGATGATCTGTATGAACATGATATTGCGGACCTGGATATGCAGGGTGATTTATATGAGTATATGCTGGGCAAACTGGCGACTGCCGGTCAAAATGGCCAATTCCGCACTCCAAAGCATATCAGGGATATGATGGTTGAATTGATTCAGCCAACACCTGATGACCTCATATGCGATCCTGCCTGCGGCACCGCCGGGTTCCTCGTTTCTGCGGCGGAATACATTCGCAGAAATTATGAAGATACCATGACTTCGGAGCAATGGGAGCTTTTTTCGGGAGCAATGTTTACAGGATACGATACAGACCGTACAATGCTTCGTATTTCTGCCATGAACCTGATGCTGCATTCCATCGGCAATCCGGATGTAGATTATAAGGATAGCGTGTCAAAACAGAATCAGATTTCCGATAAGTTTACTGTCTGCCTTGCAAATCCTCCGTTCAAAGGGACGATCGATGCGGAAAGCATCAATGACAATTTAAAGGCAGTTACAAATACCAAGAAAACAGAATTGCTGTTTCTGGCACTATTTCTCCGTATGCTGAAAAAGGGCGGCCGCTGTGCCTGCATTGTTCCGGATGGCGTCCTGTTTGGCTCTTCGACAGCGCATAAAGCAATCCGAAAAGAACTGATTGAGAACCATCAGCTGCGTGCTGTGATCTCTATGCCATCCGGTGTATTTAAACCCTACGCGGGAGTTTCGACGGCAGTCCTTGTCTTTACCAAGACCGGAGCGGGCGGAACGGATCAGGTCTGGTTTTATGATATGAAAGCCGATGGATTCAGTCTGGATGATAAGCGCTCAGAGATTGCGAACAATGATATTCCCGACATCATTCAACGCTTTCATAATCTGGAGGCGGAAAAGGACAGAGAGCGAACCAAACAGAGCTTTTTCGTGCCGAAACAGGAAATTGTAGAAAATGGATATGACCTGTCCATCAATAAGTATAAGAAGACCGAGTATGTTCCAGTAGAATATCCGTCCACATCAGAAATCCTGGATAAATTGGATGAACTGGAAGAAGAGATTGCAAAAGGATTGAAAGAATTGAGGGAAATGCTGTAGGAGGAGAGAAAATGGCGCAGGATGGATTTACAAAAAGAGACTGGGCACTTTTCAGAGAGAAAGTACCCGAGTGGCAGGAAGCCTACATGGAGAAGCTCGTAAAAGAATACCTGGAGCTGTTGTCCGGAGAAGGCGCTGCATCCGATAAATTCTGGGAACTGGATAAACGGATCAAAGCAGACAAACGCTGTAAAAGCGTGATCATGCAAATGAGCCGCTCCGAGATGCTTTACAATATCCTCGACCTGATACGGGAAGGCACTATCACGGTGGATGATCTGGATGATTTCAGCGAGCAGTTGAGGGAGACGGTAAAGTTTCTGGTAGAGCGGTGGTAGGATAATAAGTATGATTTGTTTATTAAAAATATAAAAAGTGTGCTGATTTTTCGCCTGCACTGGAAACTTTAGATGGGTTGGATGAGTTAATAGAGTTGAGGTGGATGTTATGAAAGTAAGATTAGGAGATGTTTATACTCTTCAAATGGGTAAAACCCCAGCCAGAAACTCGCCAGTATATTGGAATAATGGTGAAAATGATTGGGTTTCTATTGCGGATTTGGGTACATATAAGAAATATGTTGGTCATACTAAAGAAACAATATCAAACGTGGCTGTTGAAGAATCAGGGATTAAGGTTGTTCCGGAAAATACCGTGATTATGAGTTTTAAATTGTCGATTGGGAAAACAGCAATTACAGTGAAACCTACTTATACCAATGAAGCTATCATGGCGTTTATCCCTACAGGAAAATATCAAATTCTGCCAGAATATGCATATTATCTTTTTAGTGGAAAAGATTGGTCTGCTGGAAGTAACAAAGCGGTTATGGGATTGACCCTTAACAAGGCTACATTGAGTAATGTTGAAATAGAGATTCCTGATTTGGAAACTCAGCGGCATATAATTGAGATGCTGGATTATGTTAGTAATATTATTACTCTTCGCGAAGAACAACTTGCTGAACTGGATACATTTGTGAAATCCCGGTTTCTAGGGGAGGTGGCGGCATGAGACTAACAACACTTGGTGATGTATG
>JAJQHZ010000164.1 GCA_021199475.1 Lachnospiraceae bacterium | reverse complement strand
GCGGCCGGACAATAGGCCGCGAAATTAGTCCCGAAATACGGGAAGTTATCGTCTAGAATAACAGGAACTGCAAGGGTGCATCTGAGGGAGAGAAGTGCACCCTTTTTTCTTTAAAATGATACAGGGATTCGTCCGCTGCATCATACAATTTTGCTATCGAAATGATAGCCTGGAAGGTGGAAGTACATATGCTGCGTTACATTATAAAACGCGTGATTGCGGGGTTTCTTTCCTTATTTATGCTGATTACGCTGACCTTTTTCCTGCTTCACGCGATCCCGGGCGGTCCATTCAGCTCCGAGGAGTATCGGAAGACATCGGAGGCGGTTCTGGAGCAGATTGAGGACATGTACGGTCTGAATGATCCGATCTATATCCAGTATCTGGATTATCTGAGCAATCTGGCTCACGGAAATCTCGGCGTTTCCTTTTCAAAGCTGAATTATTCCGTCAATGATCTGATTGCCAACGGAGCGCCGGTCTCCGCGAAGGTGGGTGTGTGGGCGGTTCTTCTGTCGCTGGTAGTGGGGGTTCCTCTCGGAGTGACAGCCGCAGTCCGGCGGGGGCATTTCTCCGACGGACTTTCGATGGTGATTGCTACGATCGGTGTGTCGGTGCCGAGCTTTGTCCTGTGCGTGCTGGCCATGTACGTATTCTGCGACCAGCTGCAGCTTTTGCCGACCTACGGGCTGACGAGCTGGAAGCATTACATTCTTCCGGTGGCGTGTCTGGCATTCGGCAAGGTCGCGTATATCACCAGGCTGACGCGTTCGAGCATGCTGGAGACCATGCAGCAGGATTACATCCGGACTGAGCGCAGCAAGGGGATCCCGGAGCGCACGGTGATCGGAAGATATGCGCTGAAAAATTCAATCCTCCCCGTGATTACCTACCTGGGTCCAATGATTGCGTCCCTGATCACCGGTACCTTCATTGTTGAGAAGGTGTTCAGCATTCCGGGGCTTGGAAAATATTTTGTAAATGCAATCAGCGACCGCGACTATTCGGTGACCCTGGGGCTGACGGTTTTTGTCGGCGCGATGATTATCATCTGCAATCTGATTGTGGATATTTTATATGCACTGGTGGATCCGAGGGTGAAGATTGACAAGTAATTACAATTCGCAATTGACAGAATGGATAGAAAAGGAATAGACGAATGGAAGTACATGGTACGACTTATACGTATGACACAGAGATACCGGAAGAACTTCTGGGGGAGCTTCCGGAGGCTGAGCGGGAAAAAGAGACAATCAACCGCACCAGCTTTTCCTATTGGCAGACCTGCTGGAAACGGCTGAAAAAGGATAAACTGGCCATGTTTGGCCTGGTGGTGATCGCAGTGATGGCGGTGCTGGCGATTTTTGGCCCTATGCTGAGCCCTTATACCTATGACGGCACGGATTTTACCGCTCTTTTGCAGGGCCCGTCGAAAAAACACTGGTTTGGGACGGATTCACTCGGCCGCGATGTATTTGTGCGGACGCTTTACGGAGCGCGGATCAGCCTGTCGATCGGGTTTGTCGCCGCAGCGATCAATATGGTAATCGGCGTTCTTTATGGCGGGATTGCCGGGTACCTCGGTGGCTGGGTTGACATGGTGATGATGCGTATTGTGGATATCCTGAGCGGAATCCCGAGTCTGATTTATCTGATTTTGATCATGATGTTTATGGGAAGCAGTGTCCGGAGTATTCTGATTGCCATGTGCCTGACCTACTGGATTACCACGGCGCGAATGGTGCGCGGACAGATTTTTACCCTGAGAGAGCAGGATTATGCGTTGGCGGCCAGGGTGTGCGGGCAGAGCAAATGGCAGATCCTGATTCACCATCTGATCCCGAACAGTATGGGAAGTATCATTGTGACGGTCACGTTTCTGGTGCCGTCCGCGATCTTTGAGGAAGCGTTCTTAAGCTTTCTGGGGATCGGTATTCAGGTGCCGAAGGCCAGCTGGGGAACGATGTGCAACGATGCGATCCAGTATATGACCCAGCAGCAGTGGCTGATGATATTCCCGGCGCTGGCGATCAGTATCACGATTTTTGCACTGAACTTTATCGGAGACGGGCTGCGGGATGCGCTGGATCCGAGGATTAATAAACAATAATCGCTGTATTTTGGCGGCGGCTGAGAACAATCTGGTTGTTCCGGAATGCGATCGTTCCTTTTTTAGATGCCGCCTGGAACGGAGATTTTTTGGAGAAAATACAATATGGGTGATAGAGAAGAATTACAGACAGCAGAACAGTCGAACATACTTCTGGAGGTAAAGAATCTTCGGACGACGTTTCATACCATGGCCGGAGATGTGCAGGCAGTGCGCGGCACGAGCTTTTATTTACGCGAAGGAGAGAGCATTGGCATTGTGGGCGAGAGTGGCTGCGGAAAGAGTGTTTCCATGCTGTCCATCCTGCATTTGCTGGATGACAACGCCGAGCTGCAGGCGGATGAAATCCGGTTTGACGGCCGCGATATTTCGAAATTTTCGACCAAAGAGATGCGGAAGCTGAATGGCAGGGAGATTGCCATGATTTTTCAGGATCCGATGACGAGTCTGAATCCGGTGTTTACGATTGAGCAGCAGATGCAGGATCCGCTGATGCGCCATCTGGGGCTGAATAAGAAACAGGCCAGAGAGAAGGCTCTCCAGATGCTGGAAATCGTAGGGATTCCGAGCCCGGAAAGCAGGCTGAAGCAGTATCCGCATGAGCTTTCCGGCGGACTGAGCCAGAGGGTCATGATTGCGATTGCCATGAGCTGCAGTCCGAAGCTGCTGATTGCGGATGAGCCGACCACGGAGCTGGACGTGACCGTGCAGGCGCAGATTCTGGATCTGATGAAACAGATGAAGGAGCAGTATGGGATGGCGGTCATCCTGATCAGCCATGATCTGGGAGTCATTTCCTCCCTCTGCAGCCGCGTGATTGTGATGTACGGCGGTCTGATCGTCGAGGAAGGGCAGATTGATGATATTTTTTACCGCACCGCGCATCCTTACACCGCGGGTCTGCTGGAGTCGATCCCAAGAGGCGATGGGAGCCGGCTGATCCCGATTGACGGGACGCCGCCCGATCTTCTGAATCCCCCTGCGGGATGCCCGTTTGCCGCGAGGTGCAAATACGCGATGAAGCTGTGTGCGGAGACGATGCCGCCCGCGTATTCTCTGGATGAGAATCACTATAGCTGCTGCTGGCTTCATCATCCGTCGGTCAAAGCGAAGAGAGGGAGTGTGAAGCTGGTATGAGTAAGGTGTGCATAGAGGCTCAGGATCTGAAGGTGCAGTTTCCGCTCAAAAGCAGGCTGTTCCAGAAAAAACAATATTTGAAGGCGGTAGACGGCGTCAGCTTTTCGATCGAGGAAGGCACTACGATGGGACTGGTGGGCGAGAGCGGCTGCGGGAAGACGACCGTCGGACGTTCGCTGCTGCGTCTGTACGACATCGAGGAGGGCGGTAAGATTTTCTTTGACGGCACGGACATCAGCCGACTGAACGATAAGGAGATGCTTCCGTACCGTAAAAAAATGCAGATGATTTTTCAGGATCCCTACACCAGCCTCGACCCGAGAAAAACGATCGGGGCGATTATCAAGGAGCCGCTGATTTCGTTGCATATTATGGATGGAAAGGACGCGGACGACCGTGTGAATGAGCTGATTGAGATGGTTGGTCTGAAGGCGGATCACCTCGGCCGCTATCCGCATGAGTTCTCCGGCGGACAGAGGCAGCGGATCGGCATTGCCAGAGCCCTTGCTGCGAATCCGGAGTTTATTGTCTGTGACGAGCCGATCTCCGCTCTGGATGTCTCCATTCAGGCGCAGGTCATCAATATACTGGAAGAATTACAGGAAAAATATCAGTTTACGTATCTGTTTATCAGCCACGACCTGTCGATGGTGCGCCACATCAGCCATCAGGTGGGCGTGATGTATCTGGGCGCGCTGATTGAATATGCGCAGGTGGATGAGCTGTATGAACATATGCTGCATCCCTATACGCAGTGCCTGATGAGTGCGGTTCCGATCGCGGATCCGCAGAAAAACCGGAACAGTCAGCGGATCATCCTGCAGGGCGACGTGCCGTCCCCAATCAATCCGCCGTCCGGCTGCCCCTTCCGCACCCGGTGCCCACAGTGCCAGAAAATCTGCGCCGAGCAGAAGCCGGAGCTCCGGCAGGTTGGCGGCAATCACTGGGTGGCCTGCCATGCGGTGTGAAGGGCATGAATGTTTCTGCTCCTGCAATTCTTCTGGGGCAGAAGTGCAATGCATTTCCCGCAGATGACATCAGAATAGCATGTCATGAAGTCATGATAACATGTGGTGTGAAGGCATGCGGTTAAGTGTGTTAGCGCGGATGACGTCCGCGGGTCATAAAGCTATGATAATTACCCGTGCTCCTGCATGGCGTGGGAGCCGGTGATTATAAAGAAAATAGAAAAGGAGAAGAACACTATGAAAAAGAAGCTTATTTCTGTGATTCTGGCAGCTTCTGTAGCGGCTTCGGCATTTGCGCCGGCTGCGATGGCGGAGGAGGAAGCCAAGGTGCTTACCTTCGCGATTGCTTCTGAGTGTGAGACGCTTGATCCGAGTCTGTGCAATTATCTGAAGTCCAGTACGGTGCTCATGAACGTATTTATGGGTCTGTACATGATGGATGAGGATGGTGTGACGCTGACCAACGGCTGCGCGGAGAGCTATGAGGTCAGTGACGATGGTCTGGTCTATACATTCCATCTGTATGATGATGTGCTCTGGAGCGACGGAAGCACGGTAACTGCCGGGGATTTTGAGTATGGGTGGAAGCGCACGCTGAATCCGGAGACCGGTTCGACTGCAGCAAACCGGTTGTACGCGATCAAGAACGCAGAAGCATACAATTCCGGCGAGTGTGAGGCGGACGAGGTTGGTGTCACCGCGCAGGACGACACCACGCTTGTCGTTGAGTTGGAGAACCCGACGGCTTACTTTATCGAGGAGACCGCTGAGGTTTGCTACAGCCCGGTAAAGCAGAGTGCGGTAGAATCCTCTGACAACTGGAGCCAGGAGCCGGAGAACTATGTGTGCAACGGCGCGTTTGTTATTTCCGAGATCAATCCGGAAGAGAGCTATGTCCTGACGTTAAACGAGAACTATAAGTACATCGATACGATTGCGATTGATGAGGTTGACATCGTATTTGTTGACAGCTCCGCGACGCTCACTGCTCTGAAAAACGGCGAGATCGATATGACAAACAATATCTCTACACAGGCGCAGTCCGAGCTGGGCGGTACCGATCAGCTTCTGAGCTTTGAGACGCTGGGAACCTCCTACTATGACTTCAACTGCGAGAATCTGACGGACGCACGTGTGCGCAAGGCGCTCTCTCTGGCGATTGACCGGGACACCATCACGCAGAGCATCGTTGAGAGCAAGCCGGAATCCGCGACCGGGTTTGTACCGTCCGGACTGAGCTACTATGATTCCGACGACGATTTCCGCACCGTAGCAGGCGACCTGCTGACCTATGATGTAGAGACCGCGCAGGCGCTGATCGAAGAGGCTGTCGCAGATGGCTTTGACATTGACGCGACCTATACCTTCATCACGCAGAACGACGACGAGCTGAAGACCATCGCACAGGCAATCCAGTCCATGTGGAAAGAAAACCTGGGCATCAATTTCGAGATCGTGACCTACGAATCCGGAAGCTACTGGGATGTCTTCTATGCAGGCGATTTTGATATCGCTTATGACGGATGGACCGGAGACTACGACGACCCGAGCACCATGCTGGAGTGCTTCGCACTGGCTTCCTGCGCGACGCAGAACCGCTGGAGCGGCGAGCTCGCGGAAGAGTACGATGCTATGCTGGATGAGGCAGACGCTATGACCGATCAGGCAGAACGCTATGCCCTGTACGTAGAGGCAGAAGAGCTCCTGATCGAAGAGAGCCCGATCCTGCCGCTGTACTTCAGAAAATCTCAGCTCCTGGTTGGCACCAATGTGACCAGAGCGGTCAACGACAACATGGGCCATACGCTGTTCAAGTACACGATTCTGGAGTAATTATGTTTCCCTGTTCCAATCGTATCCGTATGACGAACGAAGCGGGAATTGTTTAGAAGCTGAAATTGCTGCCGCAAAATGGAAAACCGTATGGCTTCTGCTTTGCGGCAGATTTTTTACACTGGGAATGCTCCGATTCGCAAAACAGAACGGGAATTCAGAATGAGTATGGCAGGCTGCGGCGGAGCCATCGACGTTTCTATTCCCGCGAAGCAACGAGCCAGGCAGCCATGCTTGCACGGATATTTGGCGGTGCTGGATGTCCAGTGGCATCCGTTTAGCATCGACCGAAGCGGAGCGTAGATCCGTCGGCACAGCCGACACCTTATGACATAGCTTGCACGGATATTTAGCTTTGCAGTGCTCGCGAAGCGGACAAGGAAAGCGTAGAGGAGAAATGGAATCATGCAGGAAACATCACTGAGAATGCCGAAGATAATCCGGCCGGGAGATACCCTCGGCGTGGTTGCGCCGAGTATGCCGATCCGACCGGCGGAAAAGGATGCGCTGGTGACTTATCTGGAAAATGCGGGATATCACGTAAAGCTCGGAAAGACGATCGAACAGGTCATGAATGTTCACGGCTATCTGGCGGGCGATGCGCGCACACGCGCGGAGGATATTAATACGATGTTCGCGGACCCGGAGGTGGATGGAATAATCTGTGCGCGGGGCGGATACGGAAGCAGCCATACCATGGAATATCTGGATCTGGACCTGATCCGGGAGCACCCCAAGGTGTTCATCGGCTTCAGCGATATCACAAACTATCATTCGGTTTTTAACAAATACTGCGGCCTGATTACCTTCCACGGGCCGATGGTTCTCAGCAATATGCTTAAGGGCTTCGACGACTACAGCTGCGGCAGCCTGCGGCAGGCTTTAAATATGACCGGCTTCTATGAATTCAAAAATCCGGAGGGGGATTCCATGAAACCCCTGCACCCGGGGAAGGCAGAAGGGCTGCTTACCGGAGGGAATATCAGCGTTCTTGCACGCTCTGCGGGCACCTTTTATCAGCCGGATACGGAAGGAAAAATTTTGTTCATTGAAGACCTGGAGGAAACCGTTCCGAAGCTGGATATGATGATCACACAGATGGAGCAGGCGGGGATGACAAAGGGTATCCGAGGCCTGCTGATCGGGAACTTCGAGGACTGCTCCAATGAAAGGTACGACAGCACCTATCAGCTGGACGATTTTCTACGGGAACGCTTCGCGGATTACACCGTCCCCGTGATCAAAAATATTTGCTGCGGACACAAACGCCCGATGGGAACCCTGCCGATGGGAGCGGTCTGTACCATCGACGCCTCAGAAACCGATGTGAAAATCAGGTTCGGGCTGAAAGGGTAGCGGAAAAAGTATAAAACATGTAAAGTACAAAAACGTATAAGATATCATAAAAAGCCCGGATTAAAAAAAGATCCGGGCTTTCCTCGCAATTCACACAAAGGTGATGACAAGAATTTTTGTGTCCTGAATTGAGGCTTATTCCAGTGTCTGAATAAAAAAATTGTCTGGATTTAATTGCCTGTAAATACGAGAAACAATGACTGTATGGACATTCTGATGCGGCGGAATATCGGAAATTTGTTCGCAAAGTATCCGCAATTGAAAAACTTGAAAATAAGGAACTGGCGGCTGCCCCGTGCCTGTTTTATAAAATGGGTATGGAAGTAGCCGCCTTTCTGTGGTATACTAAAACAAAAATAGGCGGTGATTTTATGAGTACAAAGCAACAGATAATACAGCTTCTGGATGTAATACCGGATTACAAGATTGGATATGTACTGGCGTATGTACAGGGCGTTGCGGCGGATGAAGAAGCGGATGATAGATTCTGTGAAAAAATGCTGTCTGATTATGAAAATGACACTGATCCGGAAAAAGATGAAACCTTTACTTTAGAGGAATGTAAAAAAGAGTGGGGGCTTGTTTGATGTACCGGATTATTTTGAAGAAACGAGCCAAAAAATTTATAGACAGTCTTCCGAGGAATGAGCGGCAAAGAATTGTTGCTGAGATAGAAAAGCTTCCGGATGGAGATGATATAAAATCGCTTCAAGGACACAAGGGGTTATTTCGTCTTCGGGTAGGCAGCTATCGCATTATTTACGAAGTGAATCATGGTGAACTGATTGTAATTGTAATTGATGCCGGGAATCGGGGCGAAATATACAAGCGATATTAGTCTGAATGATTTGGAGGGGTATCGAAATGCCATTAGCAAAAGAAAGGGTTTATACAGTTGAAGATATCGAAGCTTTGCCAGAACGACAGAGGGCGGAACTGATTGACGGCGTTATCTATGACATGGCAACGCCATCAACTCAGCATCAGCGGATTGTACATCACCTTGACCGCATTATAGGAAATTATATTGCGGATGGAAAAGGAAGTTGCGAAGTCTTCCCGGCTCCGTTTGCTGTTTACCTGAGCCAGGACGATTATAACTATTTTGAACCGGATATAACAGTAGTTTGTGATTCGTCCAAACTGGATGATAAAGGCTGTCAGGGTGCGCCTGACTGGATTATTGAGATTGTGTCTCCGTCAAGCCGCTCCATGGATTATATTAAGAAGATGTTCAAGTACAGAAATGCAGGTGTGCGCGAATACTGGATTGTTGACCCGGAAAAGGATTCGGTTACCGTTTATGATTTTAAAGGCGAGAGCGGCGGCAGCTATACGATGTCAGATAAGATTCCGGTCGGCATTTATGATGGAAAATTGCAGATAGATTTCTCTGCGCTGAGTATTTAAAGATACATCTTTGATTTCTGGCTGAATCTGCCAAGGCGAAGACTTCCTTGCCCGGAGCAGAATAAATATTTGGAGTCGGATACAGTATTAGTGGATGCTGATATCACCAGGATTACCAGAAGCCAGTATAAAGATTGGATGCTTCGTTTTCTTGATGCGAATCCGATGACGTATAAGTGCTACAGCGGTATCCGGTCGGAACTTATGATGATTTTTGACCTTGCGGCTGATAAAGACTACCTGCCTGTCAGTAATTTTCGCGGCGTGAACTATCATCGAAAATGTTCTGAAAAATGAGAGTGTGACACTGTGTGACACCATTTCAGAAAAGAAAAAAGCCCCGACTTTGGCTTAAAATCAGGGCTTTCAGAGAATTCCAACAAGCTGATGACGAGAATCGAACTCGTGACCTCCTCACTACCAATGAGGTGCGCTACCGACTGTGCCACATCAGCAGATATCGAATCGCTACGGTTAGTAATTTTAGCATATCTTTACGGCAATGTCAAATGGAATGTGAGGATTTTTTGAAAAAAATTGCGCGGACCTATTGCTCCATCTGACGGCCCATGAAACCGGCGGCGCATTTGGCGAGAATCTGTTCGGTCTCACCCATGCGGCGGCTGTTATCTTTCCCGCGCAGGATGACAGAGCCGATCACGTCTCCTTCGCACAGGATGGGGCTGATGACCTGCGGGAGGGTGTCTCCGGCCCGTCTTCCGTCGAAGTACTAGGAAAATTCCGACGTTTCTCGATTAGTCCATT